>JAEENR010000209.1 GCA_016283885.1 Verrucomicrobiota bacterium | reverse complement strand
GAAGACCTCTGACATCTGGATACCCATAGCGTAACCACCAGTAGTCGTGGAATCATTGCTCTTGCGGGTCGGGAAGATCATCTTGTAGGAGCTGTAGGTCACAGGGTTGTCCAGAGAGATGATATCCATGCATTGAGCATTGCGTTCAGCCGGGAAGTCCAGTGTACCTTCTTTGATGAGGGTCCAGTTTTCTTCATTGCCGCTGCCGTTGTCTTCAGTGGTGATCTCGTCGTTTGTGCCATAGAGTTTATAGGTCACAGGATCACGTTCGGCGTAATCGTTAGCGGTGTAGAATTCAACGAACTGAAGTTCCTTGCTCACGGTAGGAGTCACGATGAAGCCAATGTTGTTGGTCCAGCAGGACTGATTGTAGTACTTGGTAGCAGGATCACCAAAAACATTGTCGATCAGCATCGCCGCGGATTCAAGCGGATTGGTGCTGTATTTGGAGGACGGTTTCACGTCCGTGCTGATAGCGATGAACTTATCTCTCGGATGATTGATCAGGTTCTCCGGAGCGGCTTTCAGCACTTCACCGTAGAACTGGATCTCGGAGAATTGGAGCACTGTTTGTCCATCATCTTTCGTGGTCGGGAAGATGATCTTGTAAGCGGAGTAAGCGGTCGCGTTGTCGATCTCGATCGGTTCCTCGATGATGGTCTTACGAGCGGAAGGCAGATTGATCTCGCCTTCAGCGATCAAGATCCAGTTTTCAGATTCACCGGTGCTGAAGTCAGCACTCTTGACCACGTCCGTCGTTCCATAGAGAACATAGCTGGTAGGATCACGACCTTCGGCATCATTACCAGTGGTCATGGTCATGCCCTTTACGATAGAGCTGCTGGCAGACGGGATATAGATGATGCCCGTGCCTTGACCCGGATTCAAGCAATACTTGGTACCCGTGTTGCCGTCAATGCTATGCTGGGTAGATTCCGTGTATTTAGTTCTGTATCCCGTATTAACACTAGAAGAAACAGCCAGAGCGGTTTCACCTCCCTGGAAGATCGGACTGGTTCCTTCGCTGTCACTGTAGAACAGAGTGTCAGCGATCTGGAACAGAGCGGTGCCTTTCATAGTCGGGAAGATCAGTTTGTAGGAGGCATAAGACACGCTGTTGTCAAACGCTAACAGCGGGCCTTCGGCATAACGGGTAGCCGGCAGAGCCACATCGCCGCTGGCGATCAGCGTCCATTCCTCAGCTGTACCATCGCTCTTATCGGTACTCTTGATTTCTTCATTGGTGCCGTACAGTTCCCAGCTCTTCGGATCACGATCCTCAGCGTCATTAGCTGTCCAGAACTTCATGCTCTTGACAACAGTCTTGCCCGCTTTCGGTGTCACGATGAAACCGGGACGGTTCACGTCATTGTTCAAATACTTGGTGTTTACATCGCCATCCAGTGCATTTGAAGGATTTTCATTAGCAGGATAATTACATTTAGATGAGTAGAAAATCCAATCACCGCCTGCAGGGTCGATCGGTTTGGCCACATCGCCCGGACGCAGGATGGGATCACCCAGATCCTTGGCCTGTTTGGTGCCGAAGAACTGCATTTCTGCCACATGGACAACGGTCGCTTCCGGATCGGATTCATCGCGGATATCCGTAAAGATCAGCTTGTAGCCGCGATAGAACTCAGTGGCGTTCACATCCACTTTATCGCACCAGGTTGTACGCTCCAGAGGCATATTCAGGGAACCTTCGCCCAGGAGTATCCAGTTTTCCATATCACCCAGACTGTTGTCAGGGCTCATCTGGAAGTCCTCGGTTCCATAAATTCTGTAACCGGTCGGATCGCAGCAGGCCAGATTGGTGAAGGTGCAGAGCTGGAAGCTTTCCAGCTTGGTCATACCCACCGCGGGCCAGATCGCCACACCGACATCCTTGATCGCGAAATTCGCGTAGCGGTCTTCCAAATTACCATTGGAGATCTTAGTCGGTTTGCTGGTATCCCAGTCGGTCGTCGCGTAGCTGGAATTGGTAGTGACCGGATCGGCCACCGCGACAGTGTAATCCATATCCGCGCTGGAGAGGAAACCATAATCCATATCCGGATCGGGGCTTTCCACTTCATAGAACTGGATGTCTGCCACCTGCATGTGACCTTCGGCAGGATCTTTCACCGCCGGGAAGATCACCTTGTAGGCACTGTAAGTGGTATCATTGGAAACAGGAATAAAGTCGCTCATTGCCTTACGATCATCAGGCAGAGAGAGTGTTCCTTCAGCGATCAGCGTCCAGTTGTTCTGAGCGCCATCGGTGTTGTCCATAGCCTGGAGATCCTCAAAAGTGATCTCGTCATTGGAACCATAGATCCGGTAGGAAATCGGATCGCGTTCCGGCTTATCATTGCCTGTGGTCATCTGGAAGGATTTGAGAGTGGTCGGTCCATAAGTGGGAACCACAACAAAACCTGCGCCTTGCGGTTGATAATTCAGATACTTAGTGGCAGATGATTGATCCACTATGCATCCCGGATATTCCTTAGCCGGATAACTGCTATTGTTGACAAGCTTACCGCCCACAGCAATAACGTTTTCTCCGGTCGTTAATAATTCGGTAGCGGCAAAGCTGGTGACAGTCAGTCCCATACTCAGCGCTAACGCTGCATATACATACTTCTTAGTCATATAAGTAGTTTAATTCGTGCAATTTGTGCCACGTGCCACTTCATCAGACACCCGCCTGTCTTTCCGTGAAAATCCGCAGAAAGGAAATGCCGCGCGACGAACACGGGGTTATTATCATCTATCCCCGGTGAAAGTCAATTTTTTTCGCAAAAAGAAAAATCCTCTCCCCGGAACCGTACCCGCCGCGCGGCATATTCTGTTTTTTTACGTCAACAGTCTGGTACTGAGAAACTTTTTCAATTCACACACCGGGATGCGCACCTGACGGTAACGGGAACCGGTGACCGCCACGTCAAAAGCGCGGAGCTGACCCGAATCTATCAGGTTGGTGATGTGCATCTTGCTGACTCCCAGAAGCCGGGCGGCCGTCTTGCGGTCCACAAGGGATCCCAGCACCTTTTCCGTGGGTTCGCTAACAACGGTCTCCATGACTTGCCTCCTTCAATGCCCGGAACAGCGGATCCAGCCGTTTGCGGGGTGGTATCCATTCCAGCCCCAGGGCGTGATAGATGTCGGCCTCCGCGGCACAGATCCATTGGTGGGCGGAGGTGTAAAGCCCGGCCGGCATCAGCGGCGCGTGCCCCAGGCGGCGCGCTCGAAGCGAAAGTTCGCTCAGGTGCGCCCGCGGTCCTGTGGTCAGCAGCCAGACCGCCCCGAAACACTCCCGCGGAGCCAGCCAAAGTCTCAGACGGCAGGAAACCGTGAGAAAACTGTAGCAGTACAGCCCCAGGCCGGAAGCGAATCTGCGCCGCAGCGGAACGCCCCCATCGCAGCAGATCAGCTGATAGCAGCGTAAAAATCCCAGAAATGGAGAATCTTGCAGCGAAGCATCCGTGCCGTCATAACCGTGCGGCGTGACCACGTAATCCACCAGCGGCAGCCGAAAGGAATCCGAGCGGAAAACCCTTCCCACCCGCAGATCGCCGCTGAGCTCCACCCGTTCGCAAAGCGGCTCTAAGTATTGACTTTTCAGGTTGTTGCAAAAAATATTCAGGTTCGGGGAAAGCAGTTTCGGGGTCTCCTGAGCCCTGGTCTCCTCCGCCGCGGGAAGATGATCGGCCGGAGCGCTGAGGATGTAATCCAGCAGACCATCCAGATCGGCGCGGTCGTTCAAACGTGTGTAAGTTGTTTTGGTTTTGTTTGTTGTGTATTTCATTTCAGTTTTGTTTTGTTGCAGGTTTCGATATTGTTTTTGATGATACGGAATGTTTTGTTTCATTGTAAGTTCCTTGTTATAAAAAAATAATCTTAAAAATGTCCTCCTGTGCGGTGTGATCGTCGAGGACGGGAAAAAAGATAGCACATTTTTCTTATTACACAAGAAATTTTTAAAAAAATTTTCATCTTTCGATTTTCCGCGAGAATTTCCATTGACAAGACCCTGCTGTAAACGATACAGTGATTGCGGATTTTTGTATGGCAGAAAATTTGAATAACAATCCGACGCCGGCAACACCGTCCGTGCCGGCAGCCGCCCCTTCCGCCGCTCCGGCAGCGGGCGCAGCCCCTTCTATACCCAAACCGCAGGCTAAGAAAGAAACGATCCGCATCAGTCTTCCGCCCAAACCGGCAGCAAAACCGGCGGCGGCTCCCGCGGCAGCGGCTCCGGCTGGTGGTGCTCCTGCCACTCCCGGCGCTCCGGCGGCTCCTGCTCAGGCTGGCGGTCTGAAGATGTCAGCGGCTCCCGCTCCCAGCAAGACGGTGACCGCGGCCAAACAGCCCGCGAAAACGACCAGCGGCGGCAGCAAGGTCCAGCTGATCGATCAGATCCTGGCCATCGCGGTGGCATTGACGGCGATCGCCTGTGTGGTGACCTCGTTCATGCTCCAGAACCTGGGCAACAACCCCGGTTATTAGAATTTCATATATCATTGTCGTAATATAAATCATATTTATCATAACTTAATATAACCCAACCAAAAGAAAGCACCCACCTGAGAAGGTGGGTGTTCTTTTTGAGATCAAACAGAAAGAACATGAAATACTGGAAATACAGTCTCCCCCTTCTGGCCGCCGCGCTGATGCTGACCGCTCCGGCGGAAACGAACGCCACCCAGTTCCGTCTGCCCTTCAAGACGAAAACAACGGAGCTGCAGAAAACGGATGTATGGATCCCCCTTTATGACGGGATAGACTTCATGCGCTGCGAATCCACCTCTCCCATCCAAAAGGTGTGCATCCTGCGCATCGACACGGAAAACAAAGATCTGGAATTCTACACGACAGGCCGCCATCCCGATTACAAAGACGAGGAAAGCGAAACACTGCGCGAAACGGCGGTGGATTTTCTGAACGAAAACGATATGCTGGCAGCCGTCAACGCCAATTTCTACAGTCCCTTCAACGCGACGACCCGCACGACCCGCGGGCCGTCCAACGTCATCGGGCTGGCGATCTCAGACGGCGTGCTGGTTTCAAGCTCTGAGGGAAACTCTCCCTGCTTTACGGTCAACTCCAACGGCGTGAAGACCATCCGCGCGATCAAAGAAGAAGATCCTCTGGATGGGATCCGCACCGCGGTCGCCGGCAAACCGATCATCCTCAAGGATGGCGAGATCGTGAAACAAGGGGATCAAGCTGTTCATCCGCGCACAGCGGTCGGCATCTCCAAAGATAATCGCTACGTGTATTTTATGACGATAGACGGCCGTCAGGTGCAAAGCATCGGCGCGACCTTGGAAAACGAAGCCATGTGGCTGAAAAAGGCAGGTGCCTGGGACGGTCTGAATCTGGACGGCGGCGGCTCCACCACCATGGTCATCCGCACCCCGGAAGGTGAAACAAAGGTTTTGAACAGCCCTATCGGCAACGCGAACATCAAAGGCTATCTGCGCAACAACGCCAACCACATCGGTGTGCGCAAGGTGAAAAAATAATCTCTCCCCGATTTCAGAAAAAAGTAAGGCGCCTCATCCGAAGCGCCTTCTTATTAATTCAACTGAATAATAAAATCTACTTTCTTTCAGCCTTATTTCTTCTCTTCCTTCTTTTCTTCGCAGGAAGCATCATCAGGCTCGCAGACCAGACGGATACCGGTCCAGTTGGCGGAAGACAACCACCAGATGCTCTTGGGCTGATTGGGATCCATTTCGTTCCACTCCGGTCCCTCTTCATCGCGGGAGTAGCTGTGGATGGCCGTTACTTCGGATTCCCAGTGACCGCCGCGGAGGATGGCCCATTCCTGATCTTTGGTCTTGGGCTGCACCCATTCGCCTACACCGCCCAGCATGTCATAAAGACCGAACTTATTGGGCTTCTTCTGAGCCACTTGGTGCGTATCGGCCTCGGAATTGTCCGCGTACCAGGCATACTCACCGGCTTCTTCAGCGTCATTGCCCCAATAGTAGGAATCCGTGCTGCCCGCGCGGGCGGCATATTCCCATTCGGCTTCCGTGGGCAGACGGAATTTCTTGCCGGTCTTCTTGCTCAGCCATTCGCAGTATTTCTCCGCGCTGAAGCGGGTCATACCGAAAGCGGGATGTTTTCTGCTGTCGCCCAGACCGCGGGAAATGGTTCCATAAGGAGAGCTGGGACGGCAGAGACCATCCACGTTTTCCTTTTTCTTCACTTCCTTGGTCAGTTTGACGGGCATATCACCGTCCCACACCCAGGGTTCAAACTGGCCCCAGGTGACCTCGGTCTTGCTCATATAGAAGGGCTTGACCTCGACTTCTTCCTGATCCAGATCATATTCGCCGCGATCTTCATCATCAGCAGAGGCACCGATCTTGCATTTGCCGCCGGGGATGGCGATCATTTCGATCTTGAAGCTCTTGGAATCGCTCACCTTCACCGTTTCGGTGTAGTTCTGCAATTCAGCGGCTTGAACGTTCGTTGTATTGAGCGCGGCCACTGCGGCCAGCACTGCGGTTGTAAAGAATAGTTTTTTCATTCCGAAAACCTTTCGTTTCCTGTTTCATTAGACGGTGACTTTCTGCACCGTATTCAATCAAAACGCGGGCACAGTCTGAAGAAAGCGTCCCCAAATGTCAAGCGAGTTATCACTTCGCCGCGGGTTCGGCCTCCTTCTTTTCCTCATACACGCGGACGTAGTCTATCACCATCTGCTGAGGTAAAGCGCTGGGATCCACACCCTTGACACCACCCCAGGCACCGCCGTAGGCAATATTCATGATCAGAAAGAACTTGCCGTCGAACGGCCAGGACTCGATCGTGTTCTCCTTCTTGGGATAGGAAAGCACCTTCACATCGTCCACATAGAAGTCCATCCGGTCCGGATAGCGTTCCACGGCATACAGATGGAAGCCGTTCTGAGGCGTATCCAGACTGATATGATTGCTCTGCCCTTCTTTCTTCTTATTCACATAAGTGTCATAAGTATGCACCGTGCAATAGACATTATTGGGTTCATACCCCACCAGCTCCATGATGTCTATCTCGCCGCCTTTGGGCCAGCCGCCCTTGGTGTTCAGCATCCACAGCGCCGGCCAGATGCCCCGGCCGCCCGGCAGCTTGGCCAGGATCTCCACACGGCCGTAGCCCCACTCGGCTTTGCCCTTGCTCATGACGCTGGCCGAGGTATAGTCCATCCCCTTGTAAGACTCCTTGTGAGTCTCGATCACCAGACAGCCCGACTCCAC
>JAEENR010000208.1 GCA_016283885.1 Verrucomicrobiota bacterium | reverse complement strand
TTTATCACTATGTAAGGATGATCATTAACTAAACCATTCAAACCGGAAAATCCTTCATCAGAAACAGGATAAGAATAAATCAAGATACCCTTGTTTTCAAGAAAAGCAATGAGTCCATCTATAGGGCCGGTACTTGCAAAGCCTAAGTGTTTTCTCAGGGCGACAGCATCTTTTTCTGCATCTCCACTCATTGAAAGTGCATGATATTTAGGTGCTTTGGGTAAGACCTCACCACCAATGAATTCAACAGCCGTAAAAAATCTATCAAAATAACGTTCTACAGCCTCTCTTATAAATTCTTGTCGTCCCTTATTCAAAGAAGATGCTTTTCTGTATTCTCCGTGATTGAATGTAAGGTTTTGATTCTGAACAGTCAGAAAGTCAGATATCCGAACATTAAGAGCTTTTGCAAGTCTCTCAATGGTTTGCATATCGGGCATCCGTTTGCCATCTTCATAATTTGAAATAGCCATTGGAGAAAGATCGCATTTCCGGGCAAGCTCTTTTTTGCTCAGATCCATCTTTAAGCGATAATACTTTAAATTTTTGCTAAACATAACGGAATCAACTACTCAAACAACAATTCACACACAATCGCGACTTATATTCACGAACAACGGTGTTTATTTTATTATAATTTTTTAAAAAAGTAAACAGTTAAAAGAAGAAGTTTACTTGTGCATTAAAAGTCTCACAAAATGCTTCCGGAATTTTACAAAAAACACTCACCCCTTCCCTCTTGCTCAGAAGAGGGGTTTTTGCTAGGATATGCCTTGGTATGTTGGATGTAAAAGTGATCCGAGAAAAAACAGACTGGGTACGCGCCCGTCTGGCTGCCCGCAATGCCGGCGATGAAGCCAAAATCCAGCAGATACTGGATCTGGATGACGCCCGGCGCAAGAATCTTGCGGAATCTGAAGCCCTCAAAGCTCAACGCAATAAGGTCTCTAAGGAGATCGGTGCCCTGATGGGGCAGAAAAAGATAGAAGAGGCCAACGCGAAGAAGAAAGAGACCGCGGATATCGGCCGTAAAATTTCAGATTTAGACAAGGAACTGGTGGAGATCGAGGAAAAGCGTCAGGATATCCTGCTGAGGACTCCGAACACTCCTCACGATTCGGTTCCCACCGGCAAGGACTCCAATGACAATCCCGTCATCAAGGTCTATGGAGAGAAGCCGGTTTATAATTTCAAGCCGCTGAATCATATCGAGCTTTGTGAAAAGCTGGGTCTGATCGACTTTGCCCGCGCCACCAAGATTTCCGGCCGCGGTTTCGCGCTTTATACCAACTGGGGTGCCAAACTGGAACGCGCTCTGATCAATTTCCTGCTGGATCTGCACACCAAGCAGCACGGCTACACGGAGATCGAACCTCCTTTCATGGTCAGCCGCGACTGTATGTTCGGTGTGGGACAGTTCCCTAAGTTCATGGATCAGGCTTACGCCGTACAGGAAGGAGCCGACTCCGAAACACTGGGCAAGCAGTATCTGGTCCCAACGGCGGAAGCGCCTCTGACCAATATCCACCGGGATGAGATCCTGAAGGAGAGCCAGCTGCCTATCCGCTACTGCGCTTACACACCGTGTTTCCGCGCGGAAGCCGGTGCCGCCGGTCTGGGTACACGCGGTCTGATCCGTGTGCATCAGTTCGACAAGGTGGAACTGGTCAAGATCGTGACTCCGGAAACCAGCTATCAGGAACTGGAAGATCTGCTGGCCAACGCGGAGAAAGTGCTCCAGCTGCTGGGTCTGCATTATCACATCGTGACGCTCTGCACCGGAGATATGGGCTTTACCAGCGCCAAGACCTATGACATCGAAGTGTGGGCTCCCGGCCAGGATCAGTATCTGGAAGTTTCCAGCTGCAGCAACTGCGAAGATTATCAGGCACGCCGCATGGGCTTGCGCTACAAAGCCGCCGACGGCACGAACCGCTATCCGCATCTGCTCAACGGCAGCGGAACCGCTCTGGCGCGTCTGTTCGTGGCACTGCTGGAAACGTATCAGCAGGAAGACGGCAGCATCCTGATACCGGAGATCCTCAGACCGTATCTGGGAACCGACCGCATCACCGCTCAATAGTCCTGTCATCGGAAGGAGAGACCGCCATGAAGATCCTTTTGGCCACCAGCGAGCTGTACCCCTACTCCAAAACCGGAGGGCTGGCCGATATGGTCGCCGCTCTGGGCAAGACCCTGGCCAAACAGGGTCACCAGGTGGGTGTTGTGACTCCGCTTTACGCGGGCATTCGGGAAAAATGTCCCGGTCTGGAAAAAATGGATTGGAAACTGCGGATCCCTCTGGACTGGATGACCATCGAAGGTGGTGTCTGTCAGCTGAAAACCGAAAACGGCTGCACGATCTACTTTATCGAGCAGGAGCAGTTCTTCAACCGGGACGGTCTCTATCAGAGCAAAGGGACTGACTTTGCCGACAATGCCGAGCGCTATACCTTTTTCAGCAAGGCCGCCGTCAATCTGGCGCAGTACCTGCCCTGGCAGCCGGAGCTGGTCCATGTGCATGACTGGCAGACTTCGCTGGTACCGCTGCTGCTGAAACA
Source organism: Verrucomicrobiota bacterium (assembly GCA_016283885.1). Taxonomy (GTDB): domain Bacteria; phylum Verrucomicrobiota; class Verrucomicrobiia; order Limisphaerales; family UBA1412; genus UBA1412. The sequence continues at coordinate 750 of JAEENR010000208.1, read as the reverse complement.
TCTGCGCAGTACCGGCGAGCTCAAGCGCAAGATCGCCAGCTGTCTGACGATCCACAATCTGGCTTATCAGGGACTTTTTGACAAGCAAGTCTTCGCGATGGCTGATGTTCCCTGGGGATATTTCAATTCCACCGGAGCGGAGTATTACGGCAAATTCAATTTTCTCAAAACCGGCATCGTTTTTGCCGACACCCTGACCACGGTCAGCCCTCATTACGCGGAGGAGATACAAGGTGTGGAATACGGTGTCGGGCTCAACGGCATCCTGAATCAAAGGAAAAACGATCTGACCGGCATTCTCAACGGCGCGGATTATGATGTCTGGAACACGGAGATCAATCCCGCCCTGCCCTTCCATTACAGTGCCAAAAGCATGGCCGGCAAAAACCGGTGCAAGACCGCGCTCCAGCGGCGCATGGGTCTGCCGGAGGATCCCAAGATCCCCCTCTTTGCCAATATCGGCCGCATGGCGGAGCAGAAGGGCGTTGACATCCTGATCCAGGCCATGGAGGATATGCTGACTGGGAATATCCAGTTCGTTTGTCTGGGCGGCGGCGCAGCTCACTATGAACAGGGCATCCGGAACCTGCACCAGCTCTTCCCGCAAAAGACCAACTGCTTTATCGGTTATGATCCCCAGCTGGCGCACCTGATCACGGCGGGCGCGGATTACTTCCTCATGCCCAGCCAGTATGAGCCTTGCGGTCTGAATCAGATGTACAGTCTGCGCTACGGCACACTACCCATCGT
>JAEENR010000207.1 GCA_016283885.1 Verrucomicrobiota bacterium | reverse complement strand
CTTTTCGGCCTGCTTGGCCATGACGGCATCCAGGATGCGTTTGCGAAGCTCTTCTTTTTCAGTGACTTCTTTGATAGCGGCATCGCGTCCCTGACCGATCAGCTCGCCATTGAACTGCAGCCACGCGCCGCGTTTGGTGATGACACCCATCTGGAGACCGGCATCCAGGATGTTGCCTTCCTGATTGATACCGTGATTGAAGATGATGTCGAACTCCGCCTCAGTGAACGGGGGAGCGACCTTGTTCTTGACGACTTTGACGCGGGTATGGTTGCCCAAGATATTGCCGGCGGAATCTTTGATGGCATCCTTGCGGCGGATGTCCATGCGGATACTGGCGTAGAATTTCAGGGCTTTGCCGCCGGGAGTGGTCTCAGGGCTGCCGAACATGATCCCGACTTTCTCGCGGATCTGGTTGGTAAAGAGACACAGTGTCTTGGCTTTGTTCAGGATGGCGGTGAGTTTGCGCAGAGCCTGACTCATCAGGCGCGCCTGCATACCCATGGTGGCCATTCCCATTTCGCCTTCCAGTTCACTGCGGGGCACCAGCGCGGCCACGGAGTCTATCACCACCACGTCCAGGGCGTTGGAGCGGACCAGGGTTTCGCAGATGGTCAGGGCTTCTTCACCGCTGTCGGGCTGGGAGACCAGCAGTTCATCCAGATTGACCCCCAGTTTGCGGGCATAGTTGGGATCCAGCGCGTGCTCCGCGTCAATGAAAGCGGCCGTACCGCCCATTTTCTGGGCATTGGCGATGATATGGAGCATGAGCGTGGTCTTGCCGGAGGATTCCGGGCCATAGATCTCGACGACACGGCCGCGGGGAAGACCGCCTACGCCCAGAGCCAGATCCAGTGTAAGGGCTCCGGTGGGGATGACTTCCAGCTTTTGCGCGGCGGATTTATCACCCAGACGCATGATGCTGCCTTCGCCGTAATGTTTTTTGATAGAGGAAATAGCGGCTTCCAGTTCCTTTTTGCGGGAGGCCTGGAGGGCGGCCATTTCGTTTTTAGAATCGTTGTTTTTTTCTGCTCTTGCTGCCATAAAATTTCAGTCTTTCGACGAACCGGGAGCTATTTTGGAAATTCCGCGGCCATCCGTCAAAACAATTATCATGTACAAAATAAAGTTTGTTATTCCGAGAAAAGATATTCCAGATCGGCTCCCGTGAGATTCTTTGTAAATCCTTGTTCACCTAAGACATCAGAAATAGTCTTGGATTTCTTCTGCTGGAGTTCCCAAATCTTTTCCTCCACAGTGCCCGGCGAGATCAGACGGTATGCGTTGACGGTGCAGGTCTGACCGATACGGTGAGTGCGGTCAATGGCCTGAGCTTCCACGGCAGGGTTCCACCACGGATCGTAAAGCACGACGTAAGAGGCGGCTGTGAGGTTCAGACCGGTGCCGGCGGCTCTCAGACTGAGCAGGAACACGCACGGCTCGGGATCTTCCTGAAATTCGCGGACGACCTCCTGACGGTTCTTGGTGGCGCCGGTGAGCATGTGGGTTTTGATGCCGCGCTGGGCGCATTCGCGCTGCAGAATCTTGAGCATTTCCACAAACTGACTGAAAACCAGTACTTTCTGACCTTCTGCCTGGAGAGATTCCAGAATATCGAAAAGAGTTTCTGTCTTGCCCGAAATGGAGTTGTTGCCGACCAGGGAAGGATGACAGCAGATCTGGCGCAGACGCGTGAGCGCGGCCAGAACGTGTATCTTGGATTTGGCCAATCCTTTCTCCTGTACGGTCTTCATGATGATATCGCGGGAGCGGCGCAGTTCCGCCAGATAGAGCTTGCGCTGTTCATCGGTCAGCTCGCAGTCGCGGCGTTCGTCAATACGTTCAGGCAGATCCTTGGCGACCTCGGTTTTCAGTCGGCGCAGCAGGATGGGACGCAGACGCGCGGAAAGCTTTTTGCGTGCAAAAGATTGCACTTCCGGTGAGTCATCACGCGGAGTGTAAGTTTCGGAAAAGTGGTGCTGATTGCCCAGATAGCCGGGCTGCACAAAATCAGTAATGGACCAGAGATCGAGCAGACGGTTTTCCAAGGGTGTGCCTGTGAGGGCGATACGATAGCTGGAATGGAGTTTTTTGACCGCCTGGGTGACCTGAGCCGTAGGGTTCTTGATGTATTGAGCCTCATCCAGGACGATGGCATTGAACTTAAAAGAAAGAAGATTTTCCAACTCCCTGCGCAGCAGACTGTAGTTGATGATGACCAAGTCGTAGTGAGGGATCTCTTTTTTCAAATGATGCCGGGCTTCGCCGCAGCTTTCCACGACCAGAACGGACAGATCCGGCGTGAAACGAATGGCTTCACGCTCCCAGTTGTGCAGGACTGAAGCCGGACAGACGACCAGCGAAGGAGTATGAGCCTTTTTGGATCCGGGATGTGTATTCTTCAGCCAGAGGATCCAAGTCAGAGTCTGGAGCGTTTTGCCCAGTCCCATATCATCAGCCAGGATGCCGCCGATACCCATTTCCGCCAGAAAACAAAGGAAATTGAAACCGTCATACTGGTAGGAACGCAGCTGCGCGTGGATATTATCGGGCAGAGCTTGTTTGGGAATGCCGTCAAAGGCGGCGACACGCTCACGCAGTTTGGCGACACCTTCGCCGGAAAGAGTGGAAAGTGTTTCCTCGTTGAGGTGTACGGCGTTCATCATGTCCACCTTTTGCGCGATGGGTGTCAGTTCATCAATGCCCAGAGTGGACATCGTTTCCTGAGCGCGGTGAACGGAATCCATATCCAGTTCGACCCAGCCGGAGTCGGGGAGCTTGACAAAGCGGTTGCTGGCTGTGGCCAGCTGCTGAAGGTCGGCTTTGGTCAGCTTCATGCCTTCGATTTCCCATTCAGTGGAAACGGACAGCCAGTCAATGCCGCTGCCGCTGACGACCAGAGTGGGACGCAAGCGTTTAGGATTCAGGAATAAATTCTGGAATCCGGAATTACCCAGGTATTCGGCTTCCTCCGGGCGTTCATTCCAGTGCCGGGACAGGTTGTTGAAAAATTCTTCTGTAGCATCGCTGATCCACAGACCATGTTCCGGTGTGAACCAGTCAAATTTTCTGAGCCAATTGACGGCCTTTTCCAGCCGGGGATCATCCAGGTACTCCAGCCTCGAGTTTTTATTAGCGGGCTGTTTGCCCTTGAGTTTGAGATCGGGACTCCAGTCCGTGCCGTTCCAGATCCAGATGCTGCCGTTGTTTTCGCTGGTTGCCCGAAGACGCACCTGGATGGTGTTGTCGTGCAGTTCCATGATGAAACGGGGTTTCGCATGATGGACCATGCAGATGTCCTCCCAGGGTATTTCACTTTTATAGTGCTTCTTGCACAGATTTTGGATGAATTGAGAGGAAAAACATTTTAAAGGAAGAGTAGGAGTCAGAAAATGACGGCCGAGAGATTGGGATTGGGAGGAGCAGGCAAGCAGATAGAATTCATTGTTTATCAGCACAAAACGCGGAGCACCCATAAAAAGTTTGACGTTTTTCAGCTCCGCGGTGGTGCCATCCGGAAGTGAAAGATAACGATAGAGTTTCAGGGTGTTTTTCTCCTTTTTCACACAGGCTTCCAGGGTGACCACCTTGTTGTGAAAATAAAGGGGATTCCCGGTGGAAGCGGATTTGAGGAGGCCGCTCGCGCCCCATTCGATGAGCCAGTAGTGGAGATCACGGGCATTGAGTGTGATCTGGGATACGGAGTCTTTCTCATCCTGCAGTTCGTTCAGTACCCACTCCAGCAGCAGCCAGTTATTCACGGGGAAAAGTTCCCGTTCATGAGCGGCGCGGCTGAGCGTATCCCTTAATCTGTCGAGGCTGCGGCAGCGGGTGCCCAGTCGGGGACGGGTGACCTGAAAGCGGACGTTCATTGTGTATTCATTCAGTTCCTCATCATTGCAGACAGGGTCGAAAAGGAGGTAGAAACTAGACGTAGGGGCATCCAGATGAGGTCGTTCCGGAGTGAACATCCATTCCTCGACGTCCCTTGCCAGCATGGTTTCGTTTTCTTCTTTGACCAGTGCGGCAAGACGTTCGTAATCAGCGTATTGTTCTAGTTCCGGGGGAAGGGGACGGCCGCTGCGGAGGAATTGGAGCGCCAATTCCTGGAGCCGTTCATTGCCGATAGTTGACTGGATCTTCATCCACCACTCATCATTGGAAAATTCTTTGAGGGTCAGATTGATCTGTTTGAAATAGTCATCCAGATAGAGCCATGTTTTCTGTGCATGATCACTGAGGGCGATCATGTCGAGCAGGGCTGCGCGGCGTTCGATGTCTTCTTTGGAGTCGGCGATCACACGGCGGATATCTGCCATAGCTCCATAGGTTTGACTGAAGGCCTGATGATCCGCATCGTACTTTGTTTTACCGGGTTTTCCGGTCGTGCTGCGATTATTGATTCTACTGCGTTTCACTTTCAACAACGGCATTAAAAAATGCCTTACCGTCCTTTAGTATAGCGAATTTTTTGGGGTAAAACCTAATAAAAAAAATTTTTTTGTTTTATCCCGGAATGGAAAGATGGAATAACTTATTTGAAAGGAATAAGTTATATTTATAAAAAATAATGAAGAATTTTTTTAGAAAACGGAGCCGCCTGGCAGAGAAGATCGTTTCCAGCTTTTGCGGGAATAATATTTTGTCTTCTCTCTGACGTTTTGCACGTATTTTTTGGTGGTAGGATATGTGATCTGTTCCATGAATTTGGCGCTGTTGGTGGAAGCGGAACCAATGCACCATTCCAGAACTTTGCGGCGGCCGGCATTGTAATCGCACAAAGCGTAGGGCAGGGGATCATCAGTATTGGAGTAGCGTTTCAGCATTTTTTTCAGATACCAGGCACCGATAAAGATATTGGTTTGAGGATCGAATAAGTGGTTGTCCGGGAAGGACGCGATCTTGTTGTCGGTACGCCATTCCTGCGCGGTAAGGGGGCGTATCTGCATCAGCCCGATCTCGCCTACGGTGCCGACAGCGTCCGGTTTGAAACGGCTTTCCTGCCAGATGACGGCTTTGACCAAGGCAGGATCTATGTCATATTGACGGGCGGCGTTGAGGATCTGGGGATCGAAGCGGGATTCTGTTCCCCGGTTCCACAAAATGATGCCGGCGATGAGATCGATGACCAGAAGCAATCCGATGAAATAAAGCAGCTTCTGTTTTTGTGTGAGGTTTTTGCGGTGTTTGCGTCTCATTTGGGTGATGGAGAAAAATAAATCCCGGTGAGGAACCTCTCCGGGATTTATCGAAAAATTGAAACCGCTAGAAGTTACTCTGCTTTGGGTTCGCGGGCCTCATGGCACTGGACGCAGAGTTTTTCTTTTGTATCAAGCAGACGCTTGTTGATCACGGAAGCATGGGGATCATGGCATTTGTTGCACTCTTTGAGAGCTTCCATATCATGCTTGTGATTAGAGAGATCTTTGTGGCAGTGCTTGCAGTTTTCCGTGCCGGCAAAGCCAAAGATCTTCTTGCCGTCCTGTTCAGTCACCTTGTGGCATTCTTCGCATTTGAATTGAAGAGTGGTGCCCTTGGCTTTGAAGGGGCTGTGGTGGCTGTAGGCTTCGGTCACTGTCTTGTCCTTGGAGGAGACTTTCTTGAACTTATAGTCCACTCCGTCAATGGTCAAGACTCTGTCACCGGCAGGAAGCATCGGGATCTTCGCGATAAAAACATTTTTATCCTGAAGATCTTTGATGGATTTACCTTCTTTGAAACCATAAAAATGGGTTTCATAGTCCTTCCAGCTGTCATCAAACTGAGCGATATCCACAGTCAAATTTTTGACTTCCTTACCGTCCAGAGTGATGGCTGGTGCCGGAGCTTTTCTATCAATCACCCCAACGATAACGAGGGGTTGATCCTTAATATTGCCATCCCTTACAGAGGGATAGATCAATTCGTGTTTGGCAGCTTTTTCGCCGTCGGCCTGCGTATTGGTGGTGTAGCAGAACAGAGCGGGAATAGCCACTGCGGCAGCGACGACCGCCACCGAAATTCCCCAGTTATTAAAAATACGTCTCATAATGACAGAGGAAATAGTACGATTTCAGCCAAATAAAAGCAACCTAAATATGCAATGTTTTGTAAAAAAAGAGAAAAAAATTCTGACTGAGGTTTGGAAAAAGGGGACAAATGAGAGAAAAACTCAGAAAATTAAAAAAAATTTAAGAATAACATTGACTCGAAACGTCTGCTGGTTTATTCTGCGGGGACTGACACGCGAGTGTGCTCAGGGACATAGCGAGAGAGGATAGTGCCGAGGTGGTTCTCGACACTGTATTTTTTCGCTCAGAACACGCTGATGGAGCTTGTGACAAGAACATCCGGTGTTACTACTATTCGGTTGAGAATGTTGCTTCTGTCGTTGTCCTTGGTTCTCTGAGTCTATCTGTTGTCTTTTGATCGAGCCCACATAGCTCAGTCGGTAGAGCACATCCTTGGTAAGGATGAGGTCACCAGTTCAAGCCTGGTTGTGGGCTCCATTCATCAAGACAAGGATTCAGAGGGGGCAACGGAGCGTTAAGTTTTAATTAAAAATAGCAAGATACAGGAATTGCAATGGGAAAAGAGTCGTTTCAACGTACTAAACCCCACGTGAATGTGGGTACCATCGGCCATGTGGATCATGGCAAGTCAACCTTGACGGCAGCCATCGTCATGGAGCAGGCTCGCAAAGGTCTGGCCAAAGAGGTCAGCTATGCGGAAATTACAAAGGGTGGCACGGTCCGTGATGAAACAAAGACCGTCACGATCGCCATCTCTCACGTAGAATATGAGTCAGAAAAGCGCCACTATGCGCACGTTGACTGTCCGGGTCACGCTGACTATATCAAGAACATGATCACGGGTGCCGCCCAGATGGACGGTGCTATTTTGGTCGTGAGCGCAGCGGATGGTCCTATGCCTCAGACCCGTGAGCACATTTTGTTGGCCCGCCAGGTCGGTGTGCCGGCAATCGTGGTGTTCCTGAACAAAGTAGATTTAGTGGATGATCCTGAATTGCTCGACCTGGTCGAGATGGAAATTCGCGATCTCCTCACCAAGTATGGTTTCCCTGGTGATGAAATCCCCGTTATCCGTGGTTCCTCTGCCGCAGCGCAGGCCGGTACTCCGGAGGGTGTGAAAGCTATCGATGACCTGCTGAATGCTCTGGATACTTATATCCCCGAGCCGATGCGCGAAGTCGACAAGCCTTTCTTGATGTCACTGGAAGACGTGTTCAACATTGAAGGTCGTGGCACAGTGGTGACCGGCCGTGTGGAACGTGGTGTGCTCAAACGCATGACTGATGTCGAACTGGTAGGTCTGAGAGAAACCCGCAAGACAGTTGCTACGGATATCGAAATGTTCCGCAAGCTGCTGGATGAAGCCCGCGCTGGTGACAATGTGGGTGTTCTGCTGCGTGGTGTGAAGAAGGATGAAGTCGAACGCGGTATGGTTCTTGCCAAACCCGGTTCCATCACTCCTCATACGAAGTTCAAAGCTGAAGTGTACGTCCTCTCCAAAGAAGAGGGTGGCCGTCACACTCCGTTCGTGAACAACTATCGTCCTCAGTTCTACTTCCGTACAACTGACGTAACGGGTTCCATCCATCTGCCTGAAGGCGTGGAAATGGTCATGCCCGGTGACAATATTTCAATGAGCGTTGAATTGATCGCTCCGGTGGCTATGGAAAAAGGCCAGCGTTTTGCTATCCGTGAAGGCGGCAGAACAGTCGGTGCGGGTCGTATCAGCGATGTTGAAGAATAACATCTGATTTTTACAAGTAGGGCGGGTTTTGCGACCCGCTCTGCTCAAATTTTTTTCTGCCGTGACCGCAAGGTCATTGGCTGGGTAGGGCAGTAGCTCAATTGGTAGAGTACCGGTCTCCAAAACCGTGGGTTGGGGGTTCGAGTCCCTCCTGCCCTGCCAAAGTCAGATGGAGGGGTGGCAGAGTGGTCGAACGCGGCGGTCTTGAAAACCGTTAAGGGTAAAATCCTTCGGGGGTTCGAATCCCTCCCCCTCCGCCAAGATTTCTGAGGTAATTATCGTGGAAGGTAACAAAGAATTAATCAGTTTGGCGATCTGGACGGTCGTCATTGGTGGTCTTTTTGCGTTTGCGTGGTGGAAAGGCTGGATCAAGAAGATCGCGATCTATACCGCCGAAACGCGTGAAGAACTCCGCAAGTGTACTTGGCCGAGCTGGGCCGAGCTGAAAGGCTCAACGGTCGTCATTATTATAGCGTCTCTGATTTTAGGGCTTATGACCGTTGCGGCTGATTTCATCATTACACTGGTCATCAGCCAGTTTGTCATGAAAATTTAGAGCAACTGAAAAAGATAGCGGGCTAATATATGAAGAAATTCCAATGGTTTGTGATACACACGCTTTCAGGACAAGAAATGAAAGTGAAGGAAGGTATTGAACGCAGACTGGCCATTCAGGAAGAGGCAAAAGACTACATCCGCGAAGTGATGGTGCCCGTCGAAAAAGTTGTTGAAGTTCGGAACGGCAAGAAGAGCGTGACAAACCGGAAGTTGTTTCCGGGTTATGTGTTCATTAATGTAGCTCTGTACGGCGAAGGTAAAAAGATCAATGATGTTCCCTGGTATTTTATTCAAGCGATACAGGGAGCGATCGGTTTTGTGGGTGGTGAACACCCGATGGCAACTCCGGATGAAGAAGTAGAAGAGATCAAGGTTCGGATCACAGAGTCCGAAGATACGGAGAAGCCGAGAGTCAATTTTGTGGTGGGCGAAACTGTAAAAATCAACGATGGTCCTTTCTTGAATTTCAGTGGCGTGATCGAGGAGATCGAGCCGGAGAGAGGCAAGTTGAAAGTCATGGTCAGCATTTTCGGCCGCAATACACCTGTTGAATTGGAATACTGGCAGGTGGAGAAAGTAGTGTAGTTCAATTTTCAATTTTTTTTACAAGATTATGGCAAAGAAGGTTGTCGGTCAGATCAAGTTACAAATCCCCGGTGGACAGGCCAATCCTGCACCTCCGGTCGGCCCTGCGCTGGGTCAGCATGGTGTGAATATCATGGGATTCTGCAAAGAGTTCAACGCGGCTACAAAGGATCAGCCCGGTATGATCATTCCTGTGATCATCACGGTGTTTCAGGATAAGTCCTTTAAGTTCATCCTGAAGTCTCCTCCGGCTGCGGCGCTCCTGAAGAAGGCCGCGGGCATCGCCAGTGGTTCCGGTACACCGAATACGAACAAGGTGGGCAAGGTAACACGCAAGCAGGTGCTGGATATCATCAAGCTGAAAGGCAAAGATCTGAATGTAAATAGTGAAGAAGCCGCCATCCGTGTGATTTCGGGTACGGCTCGCAGCATGGGTATTGAAGTCGTTGGTTAATTTCTAACGTATATATCCTGCAAAATAGAAAAGCGGGAGGGTCTAACAGACCCGAAAACCGCATATAGAGATGCAAAGAAAAGAAAGTAAACGTTATAAAAATGGTCTCAAGGTAGCAAACCTTGAGGAGCGTTATCCGTTGAAAAAGGCCGTGGAGATCCTCACGAAGTTCCCGCGCGCCAAGTTCAATGAGACGATCGATCTGTCATTTCACTTGGGAGTGGATCCCAAGCAGTCAGATCAGTTGGTTCGCGGTACAGTACCGCTGCCGCACGGCAGTGGCCGCGTGATCCGCGTGGCAGTTTTCACCAAGGCTGGTCCTTCTTTTGATGCCGCTGTCGCGGCGGGTGCCGAGAATGTCGGTTTTGAGGATCTGATCGAAAAATGCAAAGGCGGCTGGGTGGACTTTGATGTGGCCATCGCAACGCCTGAAGCAATGGTTGAAGTGCGCAAGCTGGGTAAGGTGTTAGGTCCTCGTGGATTGATGCCGAATCCCAAGACGGGTACCGTGACCGATGACACCGGCAAGGCTGTGAAAGAGTTCAAGGCCGGCCGTGTGGAATATAAGGTGGACAAGACAGCCAACATTAATATGCCTGTTGGTAAGATCTCTTTTAATGAGACACAGATTTTTGAGAATGTGACGACAGCTATTTCGGCAATCGAGAAAGCTCGTCCTTCTGCGGTAAGAGGTACATATATTCAGAGTATCACTCTTTCGACTACGATGAGTCCTTCCGTGCGTATTGCGCTGAAGGGTGGAACGGCAGTGCTTGAATAAATATAGGAGATATTTACAATGAAGAAAGGTGCGAATAAGCTGAATAAGATTAAGGTGGCAATGGGGCAGGAGTATGCTCTTCGTTTGAGTGATTCTCCGTTTTTCCTGGTAGTGGACTACAAGGGAATGAGCGTTGGCCAGTTTACGGATCTGCGCAGACGGCTGAGAGATGCCGGTGCCGAAGCCCATGTGGTGAAAAGCACGGTGTTCCGCACGGTCGCTACCTCTGCCGGTTTAGAGAACGTGGGTGAAGGTCTGTTCGGTCAGGTTGCAGTAGTGACAGGACAAAAGGATGTCGCTTCCGCTGCCAAGGCTGTGAAGACTTTCAATAAGGATACTCAGAAGGGTGTTCTGCTTTTCGGTTATATCGATGGAGCCCGCACAGATGTGGCTACACTGAATATTCTGGCCGATCTGCCGCCTCTGGATGAACTGCGCGCAACGCTGCTGCGGACGATCCAGGCTCCCGCGACGAAGTTGGTGGGTACTCTGGCCGCTCCTGGTCAGCAGTTGGCCCGTGTCATCAAGGCTCACGTAGATAAAGAGTCGTAATCAAAAACAATTTTCTCTGTCCTTTCCAGCCGAAAGGACAGAGAGAGAAACATAGGTGTCGGACGGGATGCGCCTGACTAATTTCCTGACGCTTCAGGGACGACGCCGGAAAGTATAAAATGGCTGATATTAAAGCATTAGTAGAAGAATTGGGTAAGCTGACGGTGATCGAAGCCGCCGAGCTGGTAAAGAGTCTGGAAGAAGCCTGGGGCGTGACCGCCGCAGCGCCTGTCGCAGTAGCCGCTGTTGCCGGTGGTGCCGCAGCTCCTGCTGAAGAGAAGACCTCTTTTGATGTTGTCATCGCTGGTATTGACGCTGCCAAGAAGATCGCAGTGATCAAAGCAGTCCGCGAAGTGAAAGCGGGTCTGGGTCTGGCCGATGCCAAGAAGATGGTGGAAGAAGCCCCGAAAGCTATTCTCGAGGGTGTCACCAAGGAAGAAGCTGAAGCCGCTAAGAAGAAGCTGGAAGAAGCTGGCGCCAAGATCGAAATCAAGTAGTTTACTCGAATGTGTACTCTCTGTTTTTAGAGGGTGCCATTACACGGGGCAGGATGCCTGAGGTTTCCTGCCCTGTTTTTTGCATGTAAAGGCAGTGTTTTTTTATTTTTATGAAAAAAAGCTTGTCTTTATCTTCTGAAATTGCCAAAATAGTGCGGGTTCGGAATCCTCGGATCAAGGATTTCCATTATGTATGCGTTTAAATCCTAGGGGTTTAAATACTCTGAAAAAATATTAAATAAGAAGCGAAACATCCTTTTTTGAAGGTCAGGGGATGTTGTCGTTTTGTTTTGTCATAAAATTTGATCTTCAAAATCTTCACAGAGAGGCTTAAATGTCATCGAAAGTGCCACAAAGAGTTAATTTTGGAAAAATTCGGGAAGTGATACCGCCCCCGATGTTGATAGAGTTACAGGTCGATTCCTATAAGGAATTCCTTCAGGCGGATGTAGCTCCAGAAAAACGGTTAGACATCGGTTTGCATGCGGCTTTTTCGGAAGTTTTCCCCATAGAAAGCTACGATGGTAAGATCATTCTTAATTATAAGAGTTACACGGTTTCGGAACCGAAAATCACGTGGCTGGAAGCTTTGCGCGAGGGGTTGACCTATGGTGTTCCTCTGAATGTTACTTTTCTGCTGAATAACAATGGAGTGACCCAGGAGAAAGTGGTCTTCATGGGTGAGATCCCAATGATGACGCCTCAAGGTACTTTTGTTATCAATGGTGCGGAACGTGTTATCGTCAGCCAGCTGCATCGTTCTCCTGGTATCGCTTTTGAATCTACGATGCATCCGAATGGCAAAAAGCTGTATTCTTACCGCATCATTCCGGATCGCGGCTCCTGGTTTGAGGCCAAGTTCGATACCAGTGATTTGCTTTACATTTATTTAGACCGCAAGAAACTGCGTCGTAAATTCCTGATCACCACCTTCCTGCGTGTGCTGGGATATTCCACGGACAAAGACATTCTGGAGCTCTTTTATGATATCAGAGAAGCGGATGTCAAGAAGACGATGGATTCCGAAGGACTGGAGAATTTAGCTCTGGTGGAAGATGTTGTGAATGCAGAGACGGGTGCTACCGTGGGCCGTGCGTTTGAACCGCTGTCCAAGGCTGTTTTGATGGCGATCCTGGATGCCGGAGTGCGCAAGGTTCGTTTGATCGATGCTTCTGTGGATGACGGCATTATGATCAAATGCCTGAAGAAGGATCCGGTCAAGAGCGAGGAAGATGCTCTGAAAGAGATCTATCGTCGTCTGCGTCCGGGCGATCCTCCGACAGCCAATAATGCCAAGTCGCTGATCAAGCGCTTGTTCTTTGATCCTCGCCGTTATGATCTGGGGCGTGTGGGTCGTTATAAACTCAAACAGAAACTGGGTCTGAAGGATGGGTGCGAGGATGTACGCATCATGATGGCTGATGACGTGGTGTACGCGACTCGTTATCTGTTGCGGCTTTGCACCGGACATGGGTGCGCGGATGATATCGATCATTTAGGTAGCCGCCGTGTGAGAACGGTGGGTGAGCTGCTGGCTAATCAGTGCCGTATTGGTTTGGCCCGCACAGAGCGTTTAGTGAAGGAACGCATGACGATTTTTGATCAAACAT
>JAEENR010000002.1 GCA_016283885.1 Verrucomicrobiota bacterium | reverse complement strand
AAAATCATCGATCGAAAGCGTAAAAGCAAACAGTGCCCCGGCAATGATGCCCGGCATGATGATGGGCAGTGTCACCTTAAAAAAGATGTAAAGACTGCTGGCTCCCAGATCCTGAGCCGCCTCGATCAGGGAATGATCGAATTCCTGAAGGCGAGCCAGAACGACCATCGTCACATAGCTGAGGCAGAAAGTGATATGCGCGATGATGATGGTCGTGAATCCCAAGTGCATATTGATCCCCAGCAGGCTGCTCACCCAGCCGCCGCACACGGAGATAATGAGTACAAAAAGCATCAACAGACTGATACCCATCAGGATATCCGGCACGATCAGCGGCGTATAGATCAGCGTGGAATAGATGGATTTGAACTTGCTCTTCGTGCGGTAAAGATACAGCGCGGCCAGTGTCCCCAAAACCGTTGAAAAAAAGGTAGAAAAGAACGCAATGATCATGGTGTTCAAAAGCGCGTTCCAGATCACATCATGATGGAAGAGCTTTTCATACCAAATCAGCGAAAAGCCTACCCAGCTGCCGCCGTACTTGCTGGCATTAAAGGAGGCGATGACCACCATCACCAGCGGAGTGTACAGGAAGATGAGCGTCAACAGGGTGATCAGCATCGGAAAACGGCTTTGGGCGGCACCCCTGTTTTTTGTAAAAAACTTCATAAGGCAAACGTAACGATATAATTGCTGTTAAAAATCATCTCAAAAAAAGGAGGCTTACTCATCGTTTACTTCACTCTTTTGTGGACTCAGCGGATCGTCTTTAGGCGTAAAAAGCAGACTGGAGCCAAGCCGTTGTTTAGTATCCTGTTGTTTTAATTGCAGTCTGGGATCATCGGACGATTTTGATCCAAAAATTTTGCGGAACCAGATAAAAGCGACCAGCGGCAGGAAAACCGCGATCATCAAAACCGCGGATAACGCGCTGGCATGAGGCAGGTTTCGATCTACAAAGACACGCCGCGCGATCATATCACCGACCAGATGGCTGTCCTTGCCGCCGACCAGATCGGGGATCAGATACGCGCCGAAAGCCGGTATCAGCACGACCATAATAGCCGTCAGAACACCTTTGGAAATACCGGGCAGGAATACTTTCCGAAAGGCGTAAAAGGAGCTTGCACCCAGATCCTTGGCCGCGTCCAGCAAGGAAAAATCAAACTTTTCCGCAACGGAATAGATAGGCAGCACCGCGAAAGGGATATAGGTATAGATCATCACCGCCAGCACGGCCCACTGATTATACAGCAGCATGGCTGACTCCGGGATCACTCCCATCCAGACCAGCAGGTGCTTGAGAGCCCCGTCCGGATGCAGAAAGACTTTCCACGCGTAAATGCGGATAAGGAAATTGGTCCAGAAAGGAACAACGATCAGCAGCAGAAAGAAGTTTTTGATCTTCACGCTGGGTATCCGCGCCAGCTGATAGCAGATCGGGATGGAAACGGCTATACAAACAAAGGTCGAAACGATACCCTGCCAGAAGGTACGCCACATGATCGCGGGATAACTGGGATCCTTTAACTCCTGGATCGCCCGCATCGTCCATCCGTCCCCGATCCCGCCATTGGAATCAACCGGTTTGAACGCGATGAAAAAGACGACAATGGCCGGCAGCGCGTAGAAGATGAGCAGCCAGACAAACGCCGGCAGTCCCAGGAAGAAATTACCACAATTCCGGAGTTTCATTTTTCACATTCCCAATCAAGATTAATCCAGATCAGGCAGGGCGAGCAGTTCTTCATCGTCCTCCAGGTATTGATCCAACATATAAGCATTATCTGCCTCAAAACTCAGCCAGACAGGATCACCCCATTTGATACTCCGTTCATCCAGGGCATATCCATAATGCTGCTTGATCACAGAGATCCGCCAATCCTGAACGCGGATCCAGTAACGGGTATGCGCTCCCAGATAGATCACTTCCTCCACCTTTCCAAACAGCAGGTTCGTCTTCGGATTGGTCTTTTCAGGCTTAGTCGCGTAAACACTGAACTTTTCCGGACGGATGCTGATGTGGACAAGGGCTCCCTCCTTCACATTTTTGTCATTGTAAAGATGAAGCAAAGGAAAGTCTTCTATTTGAAGGTCACAATAATCTCCGTCTAAATTGGTTACCGTACCTTCAAAGAAATTCGTGTCACCAATGAACGCCGCCACAAAACTGCTCTTGGGGGCTTCATAAAGCTCTGTCGGTGTGCCGATCTGCTTGATTTTGCCGCTCTTCAGCACCGCGATATGATCGCTGATGCTCATGGCCTCCAGCTGGTCGTGCGTCACGAAAATGAAGGTAATGCCCACATTGTCATGCAGTGTATCCAGTTCGATCAGCATTCGCTGACGCAGTTTCAGGTCCAGCGCCGCCAGCGGTTCATCCAAAAGCAGGACTTTCGGCTTATTGATCAGCGCGCGCGCGATAGCCACACGCTGACGCTGTCCACCGCTCAACTGGCCGGGCTTTCTATTCTCAAAACCACTTAACTGAACTAATTCCAAGTACTTTGGAACTTCTTCTTTTATGGTTTTGGGATCCACACCGGTCGCTTTCAAACCAAACGCGACATTATCCCACACGGTCATGTGCGGAAAAAGCGCGTAATTTTGGAAAACAGTGCGAACAGCGCGTTCGTTAGGAGGCTGGTCCGTTATATCGACACCATCCAGAATAACCCTGCCGGAATCACACGGTTCAAACCCACCACAGATACGAAGCAATGTCGTCTTACCACAGCCGCTGGGACCCAGCAACGAAAAAACTTCGCCCGCATTTATAGAAAAAGAAACATCTTCCAAGACAGTATTTTGACCATACTTCTTGGTGATATTTTCAAAACGCAAAATTTCCATCTTCTCTGATGCTTTGCAGCATTAGAACAAAGTCCTAAGAACTAACTTTTTAAAAATGAATAAATTGAGTTGCTCAATTCAATCTTGCATTACGGATTACTCTGAAAACAGAACTCACAGGTTCCGTAAAACCGTGCGCAATGTAACACATCTGTCCCCTAAATCAAGTAATAATTCACAATTAAAAAATTTAATTGTGATTTTTTACTTGCGGTCTATTGGGGATAATCCAGGGCTTCCGGGATCATCACCTGTGTTAACGCCTGAGCCGCACGATCTTTAGCCGTTCTCAAGCCCATCATGCCCTGTTCGGTCCTGAGACGAAGTTCCGCAAATTTTTCAAGACCGGCCGTTTCCTTCGCAGCATATCCATAAACCAGTTCCGTACAAATCCTTACAGATTCACCCGCGGCACGCATCGCCTGAACGGTGGCCAGATCGGCAAAGAAATTGACAAATCCCTGGAAATTGGGATTCTCTTCCACGTGCGCCTGTAGTTCCAAAATATCATCAATGAAATACTTCACCGCCAGCAGCCAGCAAAGCGCGTCCGACAGCGGGAAGTTGACCCCCTGACGATTGCTGCTGTAGAGCTTGGCTCCATTGGCGTCTTTGTTGGTTTGCAGGAAGTTGAGAGATTCCAGCCAGAACTGCATCGCGCTGGCCAGCAAGCCGGCGCCCAGTTCCAGCGTGTTCTGCTGTTTGATCGTGTTGAGCTGTTGGATCCACTGGCGATATTGAGCCAGGAAGATCTCATTGGTCATCACGATGGCAAGCTGACGGCGCTGAACGGCTTCCGGCCCTTCATAGGTCGCTTCCAGCTGACCATCCATCCATTTTTGTCCCAGGAAACCGGGGCAGTCTTCCGTGATGCCGTAGCCGCCCATCAGAGCGACCGCTTCGCGCATCATGTTCGTTCCCCAGCCGGTATTCCATAACTTGGTGGCGGGACAAAGCACATTGGCCACAGCGTCCGTGATAAGATACTGCACCAGTTTATTTTGTTTCAATTCCTCATATCGGCTGGCATCACGTTCGGATTCCGGTTTGCCGGACAGCTCTATAAATTCCAGGGCATCCTTTGTCGGAGCCGCCAAGGCTCTGATCTGGGCACGGCCGCTGATGCCTTTTTCCGCGAAATAGTTCTCTTTAAACTTCTCCAGTGGTTGAAGTTCGTCATAGATCCTGGCGGTTGTGAAGCCCATGCTGGCTCCGGCTTCACCGGTAGCCCAGATATCCACCAGACGATGGATGGCATCCTCTTTGGTCTGGATGCCCAGTTCATAACGGGGTGTTCCGGGAGCGCAGGATTCACCGCCGCGGAAACGAGAGCGCTGATAGCGGATGATCGGTTCCACCGCGCTCAGTAACTTGGCCGATGTCATCAATCCCACCACCACGCGGGTCCTGTGGAAAACAGCGCCGATCACATCCCCGTGATTGATATTGGGAACGATCACTCCGTCTTTGATGGTGTATCCGCCCACGATGCGGCTGGCAGGGACTTTCAGACTGAAGATCGGGTCACAGGTCGAGGAAAGCTGATGAACCATCTTCTTGGTTGCGGTCCCGCGGTTATAGGTGCCGGGATCTCCTTCCTCC
>JAEENR010000206.1 GCA_016283885.1 Verrucomicrobiota bacterium | reverse complement strand
TCTCATTCCTTTTGCATCTAATTCTTTGATATTGACCTCTTCCAACATAAGATACTGATCCTTTCTCTTCTTTATTCAATCACAACAGATGCCCCATCTTCTCGCGCTTCACCCGCAGATAGCGAGCGTTCTCCGGCAAAGGCGGTATTTTCAGCGGCACCTGTTCTTCGATAGTGATACCATACCCCTGCAAACCGATGATCTTCTTCGGGTTATTCGTTAGCAAGCGCATCCGTTTCACTCCCAGATCGGCCAGTATCTGTGCGCCCACACCATATTCCCGAAGATCCGGTGGAAATCCCAACTTCACATTGGCTTCGACCGTATCCAGACCTTCTTCCTGAAGTTTATAGGCTTTGATCTTGGCCGCCAGACCGATTCCGCGTCCCTCCTGACGCATATACAAGATAACGCCTGTTCCCTCTTCGGAAATGCGCCTCATCGCCTCATGCAACTGCGGGCCGCAGTCACATCGGTGTGAACCAAATACATCCCCCGTTAGACATTCACTGTGGACACGCACCAGCACGCTCTCCTTAGAAGCAAGATCGCCCTTGACCAGAGCCAAATGCTCCGCGCCGTCCACCAGGCTTTTGTAAAGTGTCAGAGTAAAATCACCGTATTCTGTCGGCAATGCAACAGTCTCTCCTTTTTGGATGAGCTTTTCCCGGTGTCTGCGGTACTCAATGAGGTCAGCGACCGTGCCGATCTTCAGCTGATGTTTTTCCGCGAATTCCAACAGCTGCGGCAGACGTGCCATCGTTCCGTCATCATTGATGATCTCACAGATCACGCCGATTGGTTTCAGTCCGGCCAAACGCGTCAAATCAACCGTTGTCTCGGTGTGACCGGCTCTCTGCAAAACGCCGCCCGGTTTAGCCCGCAGCGGCAGGATATGCCCCGGCTGGACCAGGTCGCTGGGTTTGGAGTTGTCATTAGATAAAACGGCTATTGTATGGGCACGATCCGCAGCACTGATCCCAGTGGTCACTCCTTCCGCAGCATCTACTGTGACCTGAAAATCCGTCCGGAAAGAATCCTGATTACGCTCTACCATCGGGAAAATGCCCAACGCGGTCAGACGCTCCTCTGTGCAGGGAACACAAATCAGTCCCCGACAGAAACGAGCCATGAAATTGATGACATCCGGCGTGGCATACTCTCCCGCAACGATCAGATCGCCTTCATTCTCGCGATCTTCGTCATCTACTACGATCACCGGGCGGCCTCGACGGATATCGTCGATCACGCTCTCTATGTTGTCCACCTTTGTCTTGTTGCCCATAGACGCTTTTTCTTATATCACAAACGGGCGCCCAAGACAATCTTTGAGCCATCCTACTCATCTGAAAGGAGATGATGGTAGATACTCGCTGTTCTACGGTCAAAACAAACAAAAAGAACTTCTAAATCAGGATGATTTGACAGAAATTCTTTCACCGTGGAGACCGCGATCTCTGCCGCTTTTTTCGGGGGAAAATGATAAACCCCGGTGCTGATGGCCGGAAACGCGATGCTTCGGCAGTTATTCTGGACCGCCAGCTCCAGAGAATGCTGATAACAGTCGCGCAGTTTCTCAGCCTCTCCGTGGAGGCCATCCCGAGATACTGGTCCGACTGTATGGATAACATACTTTGCCGGCAGCTGATACGCGCGGGTCAATTTGGCATCGCCCGTCTGACAGCGCACACCGGGTTCCAATTCCGGCAGGGCTTCGCATTCTTTCAGCAGCTCCGGACCGGCAGAACGATGGATGGCACCATCCACACCGCCTCCGCCCAAAAGCGTTCGATTGGCCGCGTTGACGATCGCATCCACTTTGCAAAGGGTAATATCCCCTTCAACTACTTCTATCTGATTATTTTCCATTAGCGGCATCAGCACGGGCGATCTCCCATACCCAATCACCTTCATCCTCACTGCTCTTATCCCCAAAAGCAGTAAGGGTACGAACTCCACCTTCATCAGTACCATTCCAGCCACTGCTCCAGATATCATAACCAGCATCAGTCAGATGATATTGCAATGGTTTGTTAATCATCCAGTCACGCGGCAGTTGATCCACAGGCAGTAATTCTCCTAAATCAGCCAGGGAGTTCGGATATTTTTTGTTTTCAAGCCGATAACGCTCTACTGCACAAGCAATTTGTGCTGCGTTAATAAAAGATTGAGTCCGGCTGCACTTCATAATAGATTTCGGGTAGCCCATGCAAATTTCAGCTCTTCCAAATAATTCTATCGCAAAAGAAGGTATCCCTCTTATATTCCAAACAACAGGATCACTTAATTCCTTCAACGCAGATTGAAACATATCCGCTTTTATGCACTTATTCTCTATATCAAAACAGGACAAAGTCAAGTCCATCACTTTGTTATATTCCAGCAGAACACGATAACTCCAACCTGAAGGAATGATATTTTTGACAGCTCTCATAGCCCAATTGTCGTGTGAAGTTCCCCGCATAGAATAAAAATCTGACAGTAAAAATTGAGGATCTTTTTGAAAAGCGTCATTCATTACTGCTCTATCCGCCATCAATGCCAATCTCATATCGTTCCAGAAATCCACCTTTTTCAGTTTTTCCTGGAATTGTTCTAAATTCTCCTGAGTCCAGGAATCCGACACCATTCCTTCCCAAATCACATTCAGTACGTTGTTATAGATGGCAGCTTTCACTAAGGCACTTACTATGGAAGGTTCTCCAGATACAGTATTCCCAAGATCCATTGCCAACAAAAGATCTTCTGCCGCTTTATCTGGCTGACCTAAAATCTGATTTGCACACGCTCTTTGCGTAGCTGTATCTGTTATACTTTTGAGTGTTCCCAGATGAGGAAGTAGCGCATCAAAACCATCCATGTATTGAATAGGATAGCGACATAACGGGTGCTCGTTCAGAGCCTGCCTAATATCCATAAGACCGGCCAAACAAGGTTCCAGTTTTTCGCATATTAGCTGTGCCCCTTTCTCTTTAGACAGTTGAACTCGTTCCCCGGTGGCTTCATCTGCTATACTACCAAAACTTGTATGTTGCACATGATAATAATTCGGCGGCATATACCAGTGCCACGGTTTTCTGTCTAATAAAACAGTCCACGTTTTCGATGCGTCTTCATCTTTCCATTGATTTAATTCACCTTGAAAAACTGCCTTGAACAAGGGTATGTTCGCAAAGTTTTTTTCTTCATCCACTGCGGGTGGGATGATGTCTTCTATCCAGAGATAAGTCTTCTCCAAATCAGAAGCCGCTGTCTGATTTTTGGTCTCACATTCTTTTACATAGCGTTCCCAGGCTTTGCGTCCGCTGACGTTCTCGATCACATAGAACAAGGCAATAACCACTACCAGCAAACAAGTGATGCTTAGCCAGGCCAAACAGATTTTTTTCCAAACTTTCTTATTCATCATAACTGCTTCTTACTTCTCCTCATTCACAGATTTATCTTTGGCAATCTCCCAAACCCAGTCTCCTTCTTTTGTACTCTTACCGCGTATTCCTCCTTCATCTGTACGATTCCAGCCATTGTTCCAAAGAACATAACCGCTATCCGTCAAGCGGTATTTCGGAGCTTTGTGCTCCATCCAATCGAGCGGAACCTTATCTTTGGGAAGCAGATCGCCCAACTCTTCCAATGAATTCGGATATTTTTTATTCTCTAAACGATAGCGTTCCAATGCACATGCAATTTGTGCAGAATTGATAAGAAATTGTGTTGAAGATACGCTCCGAATAATATCGAAATAATTAGGTGTGAGCTCCAGAAAATTGTTTAATAAAAATGCATCTCTTATTGGATTATTAGATTCTTCTCCATAATTCTCTTCTTCTAAATCTTGGAATACAGAAGGGAACACATCCATATTAAGGCATTCATTTTTCATATCAAAAAGAGTTAATACTAAATCGGCTTTCTTATTGTATCCCAACATACCTCGATAAACCCACCCACGAGGAACAATTACAGACAAAGTAACTCTTTCCCCATTGTCATCATTTATAACAGAAAGAGAAGTTCCCTTATTTGTTGAAAATGTTGCATTCCAAAGACATCTATCAACAACAAATGACATCCTGAACTCTTTTAAAAAATCTACACTTTCTAAATGTTCCTGAAATTGTTTCAAATTCTCCAAGCTCCAGTAATCAGATTCTATTCCTTCCCAAATCACGTTTACCGCATTATTGTAAATAGCAGTTTTAACTAAAAATGGAGTAATCGATAGTTCTTTATGCAAGGTATCTGCTATATCCAGGCTAAACATGATATCTTGAAAAGCTTCATCTGAAGATTTTTTCAAAATCAAATCTGCCGACGCTTGCAGATTTGCATAAAATGCTAGCGATCTAAGGAGAGATAAATGAGGTTCAATAGCCACCAAACCTTTTTCATATTCAAAAGGATAGCAACATTGTGGATAGTTTTTCAAAGCTTTTCGCATTTCCTCATACCCAGCCAACCCCGATTCCAATTCTTGCAAGAGCATTAACGCGTTTACCTTTTTCGATATCAACGCATTCTCATCTATTTTTTGCTGCTCTTTCAATTCTTTAAGGATGGTCTGAAACTCTCCTTCATTAAATCTTTTCGTTTTAATTCTATTGGCAAATACTTCCAATTCTTTTAAATCTGCAGAAGGATGTTTTTTTCGTATATCCATCCGCCTAAAATCAAGACTAGAAGGTTTTCCTGTCCAATTTTTCCATATATCATAGCCATCCAACACTTTCGCCCATGTTTTTAAGGGTTCCTCTAAATCTTCTTCTTCTCTCAAAGAGCTCCCGTTTTCAGCACAATGAAAAACCGCTTTGAACAAAGGATGATTCGCGAAGTTTTTCTCCTCATCCACAGGCGGCGGAAGGATATCTTCTATCCAGAGATAAACCTTCTCCTGATCAGAGGCAGCCGTCTGATTCTTAGCTTCGTACCACTGAACATAGCGTTCCCAGGCTTTGCGTCCGCTGGTATTCTCAATCACATAAAAAAGAACAATAGAAATAACCATTACGAAAACGAGACTTATCCCCAACAGACAAATCTTTTTCCATAATTTCATGCCTTTTCTTTTTGGATCTGAAGGTAAAATCATAATCACGTCTCCATTCTGCCCAGTGTTTATCTTCATGTCAATGACTAAAAAGCGGTACAAAATTTTTAACATTCTGTACCGCTTGATATTATTTATAAAAGAACTCTATTGAGCCTCGATATCCGCGTGATATTCCTGAATGGACTTGATCACGTGCTTGCCGTGCTTCATCTCGGCCACGCCCAGCGCGGAAGCATAAGCCGCCGCGGTCGTCGTGATGTAAGGCACTTTCAGCCTCACCGCGATTCGGCGGATCGTTCCGTCATCGTCCTGACTCTTCTTGCCCAGCGGTGTATTGATGATGAGCTGGATTTGGTTGCTCATCACCTCGTCTGCCACATTAGGACGCTGCTGAGAATGGATCTTGTGAGTCAGAACACATTTCACACCATTCTCTTGCAGGAACTTGTAAGTTCCCTCCGTAGCCTTGATCTGGAAACCGACTTCCTGGAACTTCTTGGCCGCGCGCAGAATATCCGGTTTATCACGGTCCGCTACAGAGATAAAGACAGTTCCTTCCCTGGGCAGAGGCGGCTGAGCAGCTTCTTCTGCCTTGAAATAGGCCATTCCAAAGCTGGATGCCAATCCTAAGACTTCACCCGTCGAACGCATTTCAGGTCCCAACAGAGGATCCACCTCCGGGAACATGGCAAACGGAATCACAGCCTCTTTCACACCAAAATGAGGGATCTTGCGGTCTTTCAAATTCAGATCCTTCAGCTTCGCGCCCAGCATCAAACGGGTCGCCAGACGAGCCATCGGCACATTGCAGACTTTGGAGACCAGCGGCACAGTACGGGACGCGCGCGGGTTGGCTTCGATCACATACACGATGTCATTTGCTATCGCGTACTGGATGTTCATCACACCTTTCACATGGAGCGAAGAACCGATCCTGACCGAGTATTCTTTGATGGTCTGGATATGTTTCTCAGAAAGCGTGACCGGAGGGATCGCGCAGGCCGAGTCTCCGGAATGGATGCCAGCCAGTTCGATATGTTCCATCACTGCCGGCACGTAAGCATCCGTTCCATCCGCCAAGGAATCCGCTTCGGATTCGATCGCGTTC
>JAEENR010000205.1 GCA_016283885.1 Verrucomicrobiota bacterium | reverse complement strand
TTTCTGGGTCATGGTGGTGGGCAGCATCGCTGTCTTTGGAACGATCCGCAAACCCGGAAGTTCAGACAAAACACCGGACGTATTGACGACATCCACCGGAGGATCATCAGTTCCCCCTGTTTATACAGACAAAGTTCCGCCGCGCGATTTCAGCAAAGACGCGGGCAAAGGCACCATTATTGACGTTCCCGTGGAAGACACGGAAAAAGACAAATGAAAACGCTCCGT
Organism: Verrucomicrobiota bacterium; assembly: GCA_016283885.1. GTDB lineage: Bacteria > Verrucomicrobiota > Verrucomicrobiia > Limisphaerales > UBA1412 > UBA1412. The sequence goes on along the minus strand of JAEENR010000205.1, from coordinate 13,298 downwards.
CCGCTTCTGATATTGTGTCTCTGTCTGGTGCTGAATGGTCCGGCCGCGACACTTTTTTCAGCGGAGACACCCAAAGCCGCGAAAAATCAAACGGCTAAAATAACGATAGACCCGGAGCTTCAGAAGATCATCGATCAGGACAACGAGGCGCAGATCGAAGTGGATAAATGGATCAAGGATTACCAGGCACTCAACCGCACGAACGCGGTCCAGGACGCTACTTTGCCCCTGCGTATCCGCGAGCGGTTCGATTCGGTCAAATCCGCTTATGAAGATTACCTTTTCACCCATTCCACCAATATGGAGGCGCGTCTGGCGTATGCCAGTTTCCTTACGGACATCGGCCAGGACAATGACGCGGCCAGAGAATGGCTGAAACTGCAAAAACAGCATCCTGATAATCCGGTTCTTTGGAACAATCTGGGGAATTACTTCGCGCAAAAAGGCTCTGCCAAAGATGCCTTCCCCTACTATGAAAAAGCGATCGAACTTGCGCCCAAAGAAGTCCTCTATCTCAAAAATCTGGCCAATGTGGTTTACATCTTCCGTCAGGAGGCGATGGAATACTACAGCATGAATGAGCAGCAGACGATCCGTCTGGCACAGGCATTCTATCAAAAAGCAAAACTGCTTCAGCCGGATGATTTCGTATTGGCCACCTCGCTGGCGCAGACCTGGTATTACATCACCCCGTTCAACGCCAGACAAGCCCGTGCCGCCTGGGAAAAGGCTTATGAGATGGCTTCTGATGACTCCGAACGGCAAGGGATACTTCTGCATTACGCCCGGGTCGCCATATTGGATGAGCAGTTTGACGAGGCACTCCAGTGGCTGGATCAGGTGACCTACTCCCAGCATCAAAAGCTGAAGCAGCAGCTTCTGGAAAATCTGGAAAAACGCCGCGAGCTTTCAGCCGCGAAAGAATAGCGGCCTTACCGCCACTGATGCTTAGGATATTTCCTCTGCATTTCGGATTTGATCTTCGGATAATGCTCTTTCCAAAAATTCTCCAAGTCCTGCGTCACCTGCACCGGACGCATATTGGGCGCGAGGATATGCAATACGATCGGCACCCGGCCCATTCCCAGCTTCGGCATCGCTTTCACATCAAAAAGTTCCTGGATCCGCATCGCCACAAACGGCAAGCCATCGCTCACATAAGTCAGCTTGGGCTTGCGTCCGTTGGGCAGCATCAGTCGTTCCGGCGCCTGTTTTTCCAGTATCCTCTGCTGTTCATACGAAAGCCATGACTTGACAGCGGTCTTGACATCGGCTTCCTTGATATCTTTATATGAAAAGGCACCGTGGCAAATTTCCTGGATGATCGCCTTGCGGTCTTCATCGGTGATCGGTGTCAGTCCCAGTTCCGGACACCATTGCGCCAGACAGTTCAGGCGCAGTATCCACTGATCCACGGAATGATCCCAATTCTTCAAAACCAGCCGACCGGCCAAGACTTCCTCTGCCAGCAGTTCCGCCGCCTTGTTCACAAAATCCGCCGGCATTTTCGTCAAAACGCTCTTGGAGCTGTTCTGCGGATCCAGCGTTTTTTTCACCAGCGGAATGTCCCGGAAAAGGAGCTGTTCCTCCGCCTGTACACACCGTGCCGATGAATTATAGCTGACAAGAGTCTGCGCGGTGATCTCGTCGGGATAAAGTTCTTCCAGCCATTCGGTCTTGATCGCGGTCGCCATGGAAAGCAGTGTGCTGACGGTCTTGTCCCGTCCCTCGATCTCGCTGATCTCCGCCGCCACAAAGAACGGCGCGGACTGCACCACACTGTCCCGGCTGAGCAGACCAAACCGTCCATGGCTGAGCGCACAACGTAGTGTTCCCGAATCCAGCCGCTTGGCCACACGATCCGAGAAACCGACCAGCACACATTTGCGGATCTCGTCATCCGAGGGCATGGGATGATCGGTATGCAGTCCCTCCTGCTCCGCGATCTTCAGAAAAGTATCCAGCAGCGGTTTGACCTGGCGCGCGGTGATGCCGTGTACGCCGATCCTGCGGCAGGCATCCAGATTGAAATTGTTTTTGGCCACGTAATTCCAGGCCCGCATCATCACCCAGAAATCCGATTCCTGTTCTTCACCAAACAGGTCTTCCCGGAACTGCTCCACGGAACGATCCACCTTGCGCAGCAGCAGATCCCGTCCTTGCGTCAGTGCCGCGATCATTGCCGCCTGGCGCACACAGTGATATTCTTCGGCCGCGATCAGCATTCGGGAATAACGCGGATGCACCGGAAAGGCCAGCATCCTGCGGCCGGTCTCCGTGATCGCACCCTGCACATCCAGCGCACCCAGATCTCTCAAAAGCGATTCCGCGCGATACAGACTCAGCTCGTCCGGCGGCTCCAGCCAACGGAAATCTTTCAAGTCACGCACTCCCGCGGCTTTCAGCGTCAGGATAACTTCCGCCAGATCCAGACGGCGGATCTCCGGCAGCTCCTGCGGCGGCCGTGTCAGCTGCTCCCGTTCATCCCACAGCCGCACACACCAACCGGGAGCGGTACGTCCGGCGCGTCCGGCACGCTGATCGGTGGACGCTTGTGAGACTCGCTCGATCAGCAGTGTATTGATCCCTCTGGCTGCGTCATAACGAGCCATTCTGGCCAGGCCGCTGTCAATGACCAGCCGCACTCCGGCAATGGTCAAAGAAGTTTCCGCCACATTCGTAGCCACAACGATCTTGGGCGCGTCATACTGCGCGACGGCGGCATCCTGATCACCGCTGGAAAGCTCTCCATGCAGCGGCAGCAGGACGTGTCCCTTCGCCTCGGCGCAGTTCCGCAATGCCTCCAGCGTCTTATGGATCTCAAAACCGCCCGGCATAAAGATCAGCGTATCTCCCTGATGTCCCTGACGTGCGGCATAGCTGAAAGCCCTCGCCGCGTGCTCCCACACCGGCAGCCAGCCCGGCTGTCCCGGCCGTGAACGCTGAGGCAGATAGCTGATCTCCACCGGGAAAGTACGTCCCTGGGAAGTCAGCTCTTCGCACGGTGCCAGATACCCTCTCAACTCAGCCGCGTCCAAGGTAGCTGACATCACCAGTATCAGCAGATCCGGGCGATGCTTTTCCTGCAATTCCAGCGCCTGTGCCAGCGTGATATCTCCGTAAAGATGCCGCTCATGAAATTCATCAAAGACCAGCGCGTTCACACCTTCCAGACGGGGATTCTGGATCATCTGCCGCAGCAGTACTCCTTCTGTCACATAACGGATCCGTGTCCGCGAAGATATCCGGCTCTCGAAGCGGATCTGATAGCCCACTTCCTCGCCCAGCGGGACTTTCATTTCTTTTGCTACACGATCGGCCAGCATCCGCGCGGCCAAACGTCTGGGCTGAAGGATGACGACCTGACCATTCCCCAACAGACCATTTCTCAGCAGCATCTGCGGCACCTGTGTGGATTTGCCGGAACCGGTGGGCGCCTGGATGATCAGCCGCCGGCATCTTCCGACCGCGCTGACCAGCTCCTGTTCGATCTCGTATATGGGCAATCTTTCCGCCATCATCTCTCCTGGTATTGAGAGCGCGTCCTCACGAAACACGCTCCAAACAAAAATCTCTCTGTCTCCCTAATTCATGATCAGGTCGCAGTAGATCAGCTGGTGGTCGCTCAAATTCCCCGATTCCTCGCTCACCCCGATATTGGAAACTGCAAATCCCTTCACCATGATATTATCGATAAAACCGCCGCTCTTGGATCTCGGATAGGTGGATAGCAGTCCCAGATAACCTCCGTTGGCCATCGTATAGCCCTCGTCAATGAACGGCTGATATTCTTCCATAGCGACCTTGGAATCCACATTCCAGTCTGCCGCCAGGATCACATACTCATCCTTCGCGAACGCGTCCAGTATCTCCCGGATCTGCAGCGCCCGGTAAGCCGCTCCGTTCTCGCCCTGATTCCAGTCCGTATGTGTTTCCACGATTTTCACGATCCTGCCTTTCAATTTCACTTCCACCACCTTGTAATAACGGGTCTGCACCATCTTGGTGAACTTGACCTCTTTCTCGGACAAGGCTGCCATTCCGTTCATGAATATACTATTGCAGTTATACGCGTACTTCGTCCCGATATACTGGTTCTTGAAATTGTGGAAGATCACGTCTTTGGCCAGCCGTCCATCCAGCGCGAACGCCGGTTCATACTCGGCCACACCCATCACATCGGGACTGACCTCGTTGATCACCTTCTTGTAGCGCAGGGCCATTTCATCTGCCTTTTCCGCGCTGATGGTCGTCTGATCCTTTCCATTCGCGCCGTCATAATAAGAAAAATGCCCGATATTCCAATGAGCAAAACGGAACTTCACAAACTCACTGCCTGCCGCCGTATCCGCTCCATCGGCTTTTCCCACTGTCGTTACCGCGACCGCGAACACCATCACAGCCGCCCAAATCAATGCTTTCACTTTCTTCATATTCCGTACACTCCGATACGATTCCCCTTTAGAGTAAAAGAAAAACTCCCTTTTTTCAATCCGCAAGATGCGTTCTGACCGAAACAGCGCTAAAAAAGCCCCTTTCGCACACGGCGCAGGGGCTTGCAAAATGACTCTATCCTCAGTTCCTAACGGCGCGGAGGCTTCGGTTGCGGCTTAGGCTGTGGCGGCACAGGTTTGGGAGCCGGTTTTGGAGCCTTCGGCGGTTCTGCTTTCTTTCTGGGATCCACCTTAGGCGGAGGCACAGGCTGAGGATGATGTTTGGGCTGTGGTTTGGGGGCAAACCTCGGATCTCTGGGAGGAGGTCCCGGCGGTCTGTGCAATCTGGGATCAGCATAGACCCACGGCACCGGACGACCCTTATGCTGTGCGTGTTTCATGACAACACTGGCAGTAGGGCCAAAGGAAATACTGATATCCACATTATAGGATGAAGCCGCTTCCGCAAGCGATGGCGTTGCCACCAGCGCTGCCGCCAGTGCCGCCAAAACCCCATACGTTTTAACTCCGTTCTTCATGTTATCTCTTTCTTTTGCTTATTCTTATAATCCAGAAAAACGTTTATGCTTTCCTTGAGCCTTATTATGCGCCTTTCTCCCCCTGTTTGGCAAGCATCCTTCTCATTATCTTTTAAGATTGTCCCCCGGCCTCACTTATTGCTACACTGCTGGCGGTGATAGGAAAGATCATGAAACAAAATCTCTTTCAAATTCTGTTCGCGGCTCTCGCGGCCGCTGTGTTCACTGCGGGCTGTGCCTCTGATCCCAACATCATGGGCGTCACAAATCCGCGTCAGCCGGGTCCGGCCGCCGGTCGTACCGCCGGCGCAGCTGTCGGCGGAGTCGTTGGCAATACCGCCGGTTTTGTGGCCGGTTTCGGCGAAGGTGCCGCGGCCGCTACGAGTGAGGTCTTCAATAACCGCACCTACGTTGTCCGCCAGTGGCAGACCGTTACCACCGCCGATGGACGCGTCGTCCAGGTACCGGTAGATGTCGTTGTGGATGAGAATGGTATCCCTCTGCAGTCCGTCCATATCCCGGCGGATAAAGCAAGCGGCAACTCCGTGGAACCCCTCTCCGGCAAAGCCAGAGAAATGCAGAAATAATTTGAATTAAAGCCCAGAAAAAGGGCAAAAAGGGAAAAAAATCACAGGCAGGGATGCAATGAAGCGCTTCTCTGCCTGTGATTTTTATAATCATTTCCTTTTCCAGCCCAAAGGGCTCATTCTTTAAGTCCTGAAAGGACGAGAGATTACAGGCAGGGATGGAGCGAAGCGGAATCCCTGCTACCATGTCCCCCTCAAATTAAAGTCCCGAAGGGACGACAGACGAAAAACAATTCCCCTCAATCACCAAACGCATACCTTTCATCATACTGGATCCCATACGCATCCAAAAACTTTTTATACTCTTCGCTGAACGAGCATCTTTTGTGATGTTCCTCCTGTTTTCGGATATATTGTATTGTATTCGATGCTAAAGATGGACTCACCGAAAACGCACCGTAACCCTCCTGCCACGCAAATAAAACATAAGACGGATCCAATAATTTTATCCATTTGCTGCTGTCAGCTTTGATTTCCTTTACAAAATCCACTAAAGATTTCCCTTTTGGCAGTGAAGTGAAAATGTGTACATGATCCGTTACCCCTCCAATTTCGATAGGAATCCCGTCAAGCCCTTTAATGAGACCTCCTATATATGAAAAAATACGCCCAAGATCTTCTTTTCTCATAGTCACACCGGTACTCTTCACATGAAAAATCAGATGCACATCAATTTTCACCAATGTACTTGCCATAATTTTATCCTTTTACTTCTCTGTCACCCCTTCGGGGTTTTATTTGTGGGGGGTATCTTTTGCAGGGGTTTCACCCCCGCCTGTAATCTCTCGTCCCTTCGGGACTTACAGAATGAGTCCTTCGGACTAAAAAACAATACAATTTGCCATCTTTTCGGACAGGGATTTCATATTCTATTTCGGATTTTTTAAATTATTTATCCATCCGTATCCCCCGCATTATGGCTGGCGGGGCTGGATCTTGACGGGCGGAACGGCGTTGCCGGCGTTATGTTTACCGGCTTCGATCAGCTCCCAGAAGTGTGGATTATCCTCCAGATCCTCATCTTCTCCGATAAGGTTGATCTTGGAGCGGAAGCAGAAGTCCTTCAACGTGTTGCGGCTCAGGATGCGGTGGATCAGCACGCCCAGCTCATGCTTCTCGAAATAAATGCGATAATCTCCCAGACGGTAGCGGTGCAGAATCCTTCCGTCCCGTTCCAGACGGCCAAAACTTTCGTCATCCTGATAGACCTGCTGAGGCAGTCCCCGGAATTCACCCAGAATGTTCAACTGCAAATCCTTAGGCATCTTACCCAGCTCGGCGGCGGCCACAGGCGTAAAAATTATCTGAAATTGGCGCATACTTAAAAACTAAAGGGCGCGTGAAGAATCTTCACACGCCCTCTATTATAGACCCGCCGGGATGAACTGACAAGCTCAGAGCGCACGGATCTCGCTTCTAATAAATCACACCCTTAGTTGGCCGGAGCTGATGTTCTGTCGAACAGCCAGCGGATATCCGCGCTGTTGGCATGGTTTTCCTGGGAAATGATCCCTTCATTACCGCTGACATAGCCTTTCTTGACCATCGCGATCGTGCGGCTATCTTTCCACTTCTTGATCTCGGAGTGTCCATCCGCAAAACCAAAACCGCAAGCGCCGCCATGCTCGATGGACGGAAGATCCACCCAGCGGCCGGTCGCTGTATCAGTGCTGGCACCCGCGCGGTATTCGCTCATCTGGGTTTCTACACCGAAATTAGCGTCATTGATGGAGTACTGATCTTCGTCCACCATCACCCAGGTACGGCTCGGTCCCGGACGTGTAAAGCTCGACATCTTGCCGTAGCACAGAAAAGCGCCGTTCTTGTTCGCGCCGGAGCCGCCATTCATCCAGTCACTGTGGACTGTCCGATAGCTGCCACTGCCGGCATTACCGACTTCGTAAGAACCCACCGCCTGATTCATGGCAAAGGTACGAACGCGGGGACCGCGATCGGTTCTGCTCTTGTCCGCTGGACATTTGAACAGTTTCGGGTTCTTGCCGATATAGTCGGCCAGCTGACAGGTGCTCGGATTCATCAGCATCATGACATTGGTGTTATCCGTGTTGGCACGGTTGAAATCCATTCTGCCCTGAACCCATTCCGTCACGTTTGCATCCGCATCGGATCCGGTCGGATTGCAGGGCAGCCAGTCATCATGATCATTGGAGAACAGATTGACGCCCAGCATCATCTGCTTACCGTTGTTCATGCAGGAGGTACCCTGTGCTTTTGCTTTTGCTTTGCTCAGCGCAGGCAAGATCATACCGGCCAGAATGGCGATAATCGCGATGACTACCAACAATTCAATCAGCGTGAACGCCTTGCTAAGACCTGTTTTATTATTTAATGTTTTCATTGTCTTCTTTGCAGCACAAGGGCGCGGGCGGCCTGCGTCGCCCGCGCTCTCTGTGTGTTGATTATTCAGCTTTCAGGCGATAGTAGCCCGCAGCTTCGGTCATCGGAGCTCTGAACTGCCAGGCACCGCCTACGAGTTCACCTTCCAGGATCGTCCAGCTGGCACTGTCGGCTGTCGGAGCCACTTCCAGCACCGCGCCGGATTCAGCAGCCCAGCGGAGGACCAGCTCGTCACCTTCGACACTGTAGCTCAGGGTCAGATCCTTCTCGGAAGGTGCACCATACTGGCTCAGGTACTTGGCCGGGATCGGTGTGGTCGGAACCACGTCGCCCATGCTCGGAGTTGCCCATGCCACGGAGAAGTTATCTCCGCCGCCGCCTTCGTTGTGGAATCCAACGAACAGATAGCTCTTGCCGCCTTCCAGTGTCACGGCCGCGGACTTCTGATAGTCATACTTCGTGTATTCGCGGCTGTTGGTCCAGTCACCACTGTTGATACCAGCGATCCTGACCAGATTTTCCGGAGTGTCGTCCGTGCTCAGATAGAAATCACTATCGTCATCGGAGGCAGCATAGAAGTAGTATGTGCCTGTCTCTTCCGGTGTCAGCAGACCCACGAACGCTGTGCCGTAGTTATCAGCACGGTCAGCCGGGATCTCCAGATAATCCTTCATGTAGTAGATCTGATCCGCCATTCTGAAGGCATCGAAAGCTGCTTTCACAGCGGCCAGGCTGCCCGGATTCGGAGTGTCATAGATCCAAACCTGGACTTTGCCAGGATCAGTGCTCGGATTCACGCTCACCACAGATTCTCCGGACAACATGATGTATTCATTCTGCTGAACAGTCATCTGATAGGTACCTTCGGTCTTCTTGCTGGCATAGACTGTATTGATTTCACTGTCATCCACAGCATCATTGCCTTTGTACCATCCGAATTTGGCATTTGTACCGAAAGCGATCACGCCAAAGGCGGAAGTTCCGAAGATCTCGCCTTCTTCCAGTTCGATCTCAGGATTCGGCTGCTTCACGATTTCCATCGGAACATAGCCGTCCACCAGAGTCACTCCGCTGAATTCAGCGGCCGCGTCATTGCTGTCGCCATTGTGAGAGGTCACCCACATACCGATGTACAGAGGCAGTTCAGCGCCCAGTTGGTCATCGGCCCAGTTCTTCGTGTCAATGACACTCAGAACGTCCCAGGTCTCGCCCTGGTCTTCACTGATCATACCGTAGAGCACGCCGTCCACATAGACGATACGCTGCAGATGCGGGAAGACAAACGGTCCGCGATGGACACTTTGTCCTTCACCGACATCAGCACCCACGGCATTACGATAAGAGGCCCAGTAATCACTGCTGGAACCGCTCTTGCCGGATTCGGTCTGGACTTGCAGAGCGAAGCGGCGGGCATTGCCGGTCTGAATGTCGTCCGCGTTGGCTTCACGAACCATGATACCGGCCTTGGCCCACGCATTGGATGTGCCGTCGAAGTTTTCAACACAGACCGTGTAGTCGAAGTCGCCTTCGACCTTCTTGGCCGCGAAGAAGAACTCGTCATTGCTGCCCCAAACGTCGGAGCCGCTGCCCTTCACGATGTAGGAATCTTCTTTCGTTCCGGTGGTGATGCTGCCCTTGGCAGAGCCGCTGTAGTTCACGTCACCTATGAAGTCAAAGTCAAGTTCCGGCTCATCTCCTTCAACAATCACTGTCTGTTCAGCTGAAACAGCTTCGTAATTCTCATTGCCATCCTGGATAGCCGTGATCGTTACAGTACCGCCTCTTACTGCTGTAGCCATGTTACCTTCGATCGTTACGATCTCTTCATCACTGCTGACGAATCTCACTGGCAACTGCCTATCGGTGCTAGCACTCAGGGTGAATACATCGCCTTGTTCCACTTCGCCGATCGGCTCAAACTCGATCGTCTGTTCCAGCTTGTTCACCAGCAGTTCAACTTCCACATACTGTGTATCGTATTTCTTGTTGGTCGGCTTGAAGATGGCTGTCAGCTTCCGTACTCCACCATTCAGAACTGCGCCGAATGAAGGATTGTAGTAGAATCTGCCATCCACATTAGCCGTAGCATTCAACTGGGCAGCGCTCAGCGGTGTACCGTAATCGATCGGTTCCGGAGTTTCCCAAGTTACTTCCACTTCAATGGATGATTCCACCTCCAGTTTTACACTGGCCGAGGCTTGTGTATAGTTCTTACTCGTCGGAGTAAAGACCGTTGTGAGCGTATGTGTTCCGGCTTCCAGATAGGTTCCGGCCTTCGGATCATATACAAATGCACCATCCACATTGGCCGTAGCATTCAGTTGTGTATCGCTCAAGGCGGTATCGTCCGTGATGGACGCGGGTGTTGCCCAGGTGATCACCGGTGCGATAGGATTCACAACCAATGTCGCCTTAACTGTGCTGACCGCGTAGTTTGGATCATCAGGGATGAACTTAGCTGTCAGGCGATATTCACCCGCATCCAATCCGCTCATCTCCGGATATTCAAACTTGCCTTCTACATCAGCCTCAGCGTTCATCTGAGCCCCTGTTGGAGCGTCACCATAGTTCATCGGAGCCGGATCCCATGTCAATTCAGGAATAGCTTGAACAACTTTTACTTCCATCCAATCTGTTCCTGCACTGGTATATCTGCCTCCTAACGGGGCAATGTAATCCGCTTTCACTTCGTATTCACCACGATCCAAGATCATTCCTTCTGTCAGCGGATAGGTTTTGCTTTCGTATTTGACTTTGTATCTCAGATTCGTGCCGGAAGCAATTACCTGACCATTCACAGTCGCAACCGCATCCAATGCTATGGTTGTCCCATAGGGGATCTTCGACTTCGGCAGCCATGTAACGACCACGACATTGGCCTGCCCCACAGTAAGTGCCGCAGCGTCTTCGGATTCCGCGTCCGCGTAATTCGGATCAGCGGAGATAAACTGTGCTGTCAGCGGATAAGTCCTCATCACCAGCGGCTGCTGGATCTGGCTCAGCGCAATGCCATTCACATAGAATTCGATGGTACCTGCCACCAGTTCATCTGTGATTCCTGTAACCATTGCGGTCAGATCTTCATCCGTGATCAGTGTTCCGTACTCAAAGGCCGCGTCTTCCACAGTCACCGTCGGCACAAACTGTTCTACTATGAACTGCGCAATGATATACGTTTCAGTATAATTGACACTATCTGTCGGTGTGAATGCCGCTCTCAGCAGATATTCACCCGCAGGAACCAGTTCTTCAGTCGGATCAATATCCAGAACATCGACCTTGCCTTCATCGTTATAACGGCCCACTTCATAAGTGAAGTTGCCTTCCACATTGGCTTTGGCGTTAGCCAGCTCGTCTGTGAGCAGAGTACCGTATGTGATTTCCACCACGGGCAGTTCTGATGTTGAATCTTCCTCACCGATCGTCAGTTCCGGTTCAGCTTGATTCACAGTCAAAGTACCGTTCGTGGTCTCAACTATGTATTTATCATCAGCTGTGACGGTTGCTATGATCGGATAGATTCCGGGCTTGTCACCTTTAGCATAATCACAGCTCAGATCAACCTTCACACTTTCGACTTTCGGTTCCATCGTATATGTATACTTAGGAGCTTCTTCACCGTAGGTAATGGTCTCATTCTGGACTGTGATAGTGACGTTTATCTGTTTGGTAGCAGTCACTGTCTGTGTCACGGGTTCAGCCGCGTTGTAGTTATCGTTACCGGGTTGTGTAGCGGTAATAGTTACTGTACCTTCGGCCAGAGCATTCAGAACATTCCCATCCACGGACAGAATGCTTGGATCACTGCTTACCACTGTGACCATCAATCCGCTAGTAGATACTGTGCTGAACTGAGCATTCTTACCCACAAACACCGTCTTCGGCGCAACTAACGTAATCGTCTGATCGGCCTTGTCCACATTGATCGTAGTACTTGCTGATACACGATAGTACAGTGCCTGATCTTCCGGCATAAACGTCATGAACAAAGTATGTCTGCCAACTCCCAAAGCTGTGCCTTTAGCAGGAGTATACACATACGTACCTTCCACTTCTTCTCCGTCTTCATCAAGAGCTATAGCATTCAGTTGGTCATCGTCCAACCGTTCGCCGTATTCCAGCGATGCCGGTCTCCAACTGATGATTGGGTATATCTTTGAATCTACGAGTATAGTCAACACCACAGCTTCACTTGTTTCGCTTCCGCCAGCATTGCTTACTGTTACTGTATAACGTCCAGCGTGTTTGGTGGTTGTCTCAGCGATCGTATAGGTGGAATCGGTCGCATTTTCAATGGCGATGCCGTTCCTGTACCATTGATAATGCAATGGGAATCCGATCGCGGCAACTTTGAATGTGACTGCCATACCGGCTTTCACTTCCTGGCTTTCAGGTTGTTCTGTGATCGTCGGGAAGCACACCAAAGGTTTACCTTGCCACAATCCGTCAACAACAGCCACTTCCCAGGAAGCTATATGCTCCGGTTCGCAATAGCTGACCAATTCATCAGAAGCATCATTGTATATGTACCAAGAACTTGGCGCATTAGGACAATCGCCTTCATAATAAACACTGGTCAGATTTCCGCATTGAGCAAACGCGCAATCTCCGACAGAAGTCACAGCAGCAGGTACCGTAATACTGGTTAGACCATTGCAATTATAGAATGCATAACCACCAATACTGGTTATACTATCAGGAATCGTGATTGCTTCCAGATTGATACAGCTGTCAAATGCTCCATATCCAATAGAAGTCAAACCACTGCCAAGCGTAACATCGCTCAGTTGACTGCAGCGGATAAATGGATGTTCACCCATAGAAATCACGCTGTCAGGTATCACTATGCTAGTTAAACTACTGCAGTCGGCAAACACCCATGATCCAATAGTAGTCACACTATCAGAAATGGTGATCTCAACCAAATCACTGCAAGCCCGGAATGTCTCGCTCGCAATAGAGGTCACACTGCTGCCAATAGTTACACTGCTGATTCCATCACCGTCATTGAATATAGCTTTGAAGTTATCAATAACGAATTTACTATCCAATGTTACGCTCGACAGAGCGGTACCCGCAAAGACTTCACTTCCAACAGAAGTCACTGTTGCCGGGACAGTCATACTTTCCAGATTCGTACAATTCTGGAAGGCTGAATCGAACAATGCCGTTACTCCATCAGGAATGATGTAATCACTTTCCGCATATCCGGCAGGACACAACAGTAATGTTGTCTGGGCCTCATCAAATAAAACTCCATCCACACTACTGTAAACAGCGTTGGCATCATTCACATCAATTCTTCTTAATGCACTGCAGCCGGTAAACGCGTCATCACATATCGATTCCACGCTAAATGGGATCGTCACACCTTTCAAATC
>JAEENR010000204.1 GCA_016283885.1 Verrucomicrobiota bacterium | reverse complement strand
ATGGACAGATTTCTGGAGATCCATCCGGAAGTAGCAGAAACCTGGACCAACGTGATCGCTCTCAACCCGAATGCGAAAATGTTCTCTTTCAGCTCCAAGGACAGCTTGCGCAACCAGGCCCTGACTCTTACGGCTGTTGGTAAAGATGCCAAGCAAGTTCAGGATTATCTGAACTGTGTGATGGATGCTTACCTGGCCTATAAGAAGGAATTGCGTGAAAGGACTTCTGAAACCACATTCGAGTCTCTGACCAATCAAATCTCTACTTTAGACACAGAAATCCAAGCTCTTCGCGATGGTATTTCCAATTTCCGCGCTACCAACAATGTTGTTATGCTGGAGCAAGTTGGTTCCGGTCGCGCCAAAGAACTAGGTGATATCAATACCGAACTGAACCGCACTAAACGTGAACTGGACGCTCTGAATGAGATGACACCGGAGCAGATCCAAGCTGTTGTGATGCGTGAAGGCAGTACGGCTTTCTCAAACGGATCTGCGGTTAGTACGGGTGTCAGTTCAGACATGGCCTCCGCATTAGCCAAGCCTCAAGCTGAATACTACAGGAGCTTGCAGGAATTGACCAAGTTGCAGGCTAACCGTGAGGAACTGACTGAGTTCCTGAGAGATTCCCACCCGAAAGTTCGTGATTTGGATCAGCAAATTTCCGCTCTCCAGAACGTGGTGGACAGCTTCAAACAGATGGCCATGGATACCATCGTATCCCAACGCAGTGCCTTGGAAATCAAGGTTAAACAGCTCCAGGCCGCGTTTGACGATATGCAGGCTCAAGCCTCTGCCGCGGATAAGATGCTGGTGGAATACACCAATATGCAAGAAGATCTTAAACGCAAGCAGGATATGTTCCAGAAGCTCACTGAGATGCTCCGCACGGTCGATCTCAGTAAGGTCATGTCCAACGAGAGTTTGAGCATCATGGACAAAGCCTCTAAGGCTAAGAATGTGGCTCATCGCTCAATGAAGCTCCTCCTCGGTTTCCTGGCCGGTATCTTCATCGGATTTGTGGCTCTCTACATCATTGATCTTTTTGATGACACTTTCGGAACGATTTCTGAACTTCGTGAGCAGTTCACCGAAACTGTGTTAGGACAGATCCCCGAAGTCAGTAAATTCCAAGAAGATGACGAACTCCACCTCCTTTCCGAAGAGAACGAGGACAGTCACGCACTGATCGAATCTTTCCGTAACCTGCGCTCGTCTATCATCTTCTCTTATGACCAGGGAAAAGTACCCAAAGTGATGTGCGTCACCAGTTCTGTTCCTTCCGAAGGTAAATCCACAGTCTCGACTAACCTGGCTGTCTCGCTGGCAATGGCCGGATCGAAAGTCCTTCTGATCGATGCTGATATCCGTCGTGGTCATATCTGCAAGAAGTTCAAGATCGAGTCCGTTCCGGGTCTGGTAGAATTCCTGCATCAGAAGGTATCCTCCGATCAAGTGGTCAAGCACACGGATGTTGAAAATCTGGACCTGATCCCTGCCGGTAAACTCCAAAAGAGCCCGGGTGAGCTTTTCCTGCATCCTTCACTGGATGTGCTGCTGAACGAGATGAGAGCCAAGTACGACTTCATCATCATGGACTCCGCCCCGCTGCTGGCTACGGACGATACCAGTAACCTGGCCCGCCGCGTGGATGGCGTACTCTTTGTCGTTCGCGGTGCCTTCACCTCTATCCGCTTTGCGCGAGAATCTCTGAAACGTCTGCGCACCAGAAAGATCCCTCTGATGGGTCTGGTCTTCAACCGCGGCTATTCTACTCGTAATGACAGCTACTACTATTATTACGATTACTATGAATACTATGGCGGTGCCGACGGCAAAGAAAAGAGAAGAAGAAAACAACGCAAGAAAAAGAAATCCAACGGTTACTACTATGGATACCATTCTCATTCCTCTGACACAGAAGATGCTGAGAACAAAGAAAGCACCGAAGGCTCCACGGAGACCGCGGATGAGAAGAAAGAATAAAAAGTTATTCTGAAAACGAAAAAGAGACGCTGTAAAAAACGGCGTCTCTTTTTTTTATAAAATGGGGTTTTAGACAGCTGTGTGTTTGACCAGTTCCAGCGCGCCAACCGGAACGACATCCTCGCCCAGTTGAGCGATAAGCACCTGTGGTCCCGGCTGAAAAGCATTCATGATATACTGAGGCAGAGCTTGTTGGACAGCTTCTCTCAACGGCTCCCCTATCAGAGAAAGTCCCCCCCCCAACACGACTGCCTGCGGATGGATCAAATGGATCGCATGCGACAAGGCAAAGGCCAGGTCATCCGCGACTTCCTTTAAAATATTCTGAGCAACAGGGTCTTCCTCCTGCAAAGCCGGCAGCAGTTTTGCTGCCTGTTTCGATTCCATCCCGGCACAGAGTTCAGCCAGTTTACAATCGGGATTGGATTGGATGGCCGACTGGATGCGCTTATCCACTGCCCAGCCGGAGCAGCAGGATTCCACAGTACGCCCTGTTTTGTCCAGGCGGATATGACCGATCTCGATCTCACCGGGGATCGCGCCATGATAGATTTCTCCGTTCACCACAGCTCCACCGCCGACACCACTGCCCATATTCATATAAAGCACAGGGCTGTAACCGACACCGGCTCCACAGCGAGCTTCACCTAAAGCTGCTGTGTTGGAATCATTTTCAACACAAACATGAGTCTTACCATAAATCTCTTGCATCCATCCGTTCAGATCAAAATGATCCCAGCCCTGGACCTGGTGTGAACAAATCGTGTGACCGGTCTCCCGATCTACAGGACCGCCAAAACCGATCCCAATGCCGGTGATAAGCAAGTGATGGCGTTTCCATTCTTTGATAAAACTTGCGATCTGCTCACGAATGCCTTCCGCGCCACGGTCTTTTCGTACCCCAAACCGGTACCTGTTCAATATTCGGGCATTGCAGTCGGCAATGACCATCTGGATCTTTGTGCCGCCGATTTCGATCCCAACCAAATGTTTGTGCATAAATTTGATATGAAAAAATGGGAAATGAAGACCGCATCTTCATTTCCCATCTTTGTTTTAAGAGGCTTTAGAGACCCTTCACCTTCCAGCCGGCGCGGTATTCACGCTTCACCAACTCGTTGGCGGGTTTGAACTTCTTATTGGCTTCGGCCAGGTTGAACTTCAAGCTCTTGGAATTCCACTTCAGGGTGGTCTTCGGGAACTTGCAGGCGATGCTGCCCAGCAGGACGGACTCGGTCAGAGGACCGGAGTAGTCAAAGCCGGCGGTCGTCTTGCCTTTGCCCTGGACGGCGTCCACGAACTGATGCCAGTGATTCAGTGAAGGCAGAGCCAGCTTCTGGAGCACATCATCATCTTCAAATTCTTCGTACTTGTCGCCGTTCTTCATGTAAACAACGGGAGCGCCGATGTGCGGGATCACGAGGACACCCTTCTCACCGATGAAGATGGAGCCGAGGGTCGGCATATTGGGAACCAGTTCCATGATGTGTTTCGGCGGACGTTCGCCCGGACCATCGTACCAGTACACCGGGATAGTCTTTTCAGCGGTGTATTTCGTGCCGGGGAAGATATAGTGCATCTCAGTCTTCAGACCCCAGAAATAGTCGTTCGGGCGAGGACCTTCGGAGCGCACCTGGATCGGAGCGGTCAGTTCCAGAGCCTTGAACACCGGGTCAAAGATATGGCAGCCCATATCACCAAAGATGCCTGTGCCAAAGTCCTGCACCTTGCGCCAGTTGCCCGGATGATAGATATCCTTGACAAACGGACGATAGGAGGCGGTGTTCAGCCACAGATCCCAATTCAATGTGCTGGGAACCGGGTCGCTGGCGGTCGGTTTCGGATCGGTGGAACCCCAGTGGCGGTTGCCGCACCAGGAGTGTGTTTCCTTGATCTTGCCGATGATGCCGCTCTGGATCATGTTCACCGTGGTGCGGTAAACGTCATTGGAATGGATCTGGATACCCATCTGGGTCACCAGTTTCTTCTTCTTGGCATAGTTAGTCAGAGCGCGCACTTCATAAATATCGTGAGCCAGGGGTTTCTGACAATAGACGTTGATCCCCAGCTGCATAGCGCTCATAGCCATCACCGCGTGGCAATGGTCGGGCGTGGTCACGGAGACACAGTCCAGGTCTTTTTCCTTGTCCAGGAGCTTGCGATAATCATCATAAGTCCTCAAATTCGGGAACTTACCCTCTAAATCTTTCTTGATCCCAGCCAGATAACTGGAATCCACATCCGCTACGGCCACAAAATCCACATTCGGATGGCTGATGATGCTGTTGATATCAGCGCGGGCCATATTGGCAGAACCAAAAGCGGCGTAACGAACTCTGCTGCTCGGCGGCGCAGAGATCAGATTGCGTGTAATAAACGGCGCGGTCAGTGCGGCGGCGCCTAATGTTTTCAAAAACGATCTGCGTGAAAACTTCAAACCACTCATACAACCACAATATTGCTCAAAAAATGATGCGTCTGCAAGAAAAAACTGCCGTTCATCCTCAGACAAACGGCAGTTTTGATTCATATCAGAGCCTTTTTACAGGCTCTGTGCTTATTTTAGCCTATTCGGCCAGGCGGTAGAACGCGCCTTCGCCGCTCAGATCGACTTCATAAGGTGAAGCCGCGTTGATCGCGGTCCACGGACCTTCCGCTGTCGGAGCCACTTCCAGTGAGCCTTTCTCCCAGCTGAGGATCAGTGTGTTATCCACAATATCCCAAACCAGTTCGTCACCGACCACCGGTCCAGGAATCACATCCGGACCC
Source organism: Verrucomicrobiota bacterium (assembly GCA_016283885.1). Taxonomy (GTDB): domain Bacteria; phylum Verrucomicrobiota; class Verrucomicrobiia; order Limisphaerales; family UBA1412; genus UBA1412. The sequence goes on along the minus strand of JAEENR010000204.1, from coordinate 1,956 downwards.
GCTTCGTAGTTCTCGGCCACCTGGTCAGCGGTCAAGAAGCCGTTGTAGATACGGAATTCCTGATAATCACCCGTGAAGTACGGATCCGGCCAGTTGGATTTACCCAGCCACATATTCGGCATACCGAACTCAAAGATCGTCGGATCACCGATTTGTTTCGCGCTGCCGACCAGCTTGCCATTCTGATAGAGATAACCAGTCTGGATCGCTTTGTCGTAGGTGTAAACAATGTGCAGGAATGATTCCTCGCCAGCGGCAGGGAACGCGGCTTTGATCTGGTATTCAGTACCCTTGTATTTCACAGAATAGATACCATTGCCCCAGGCCAGCATCGTGTATTCACGACCGCTGCCGATGCGATCTGTACCGTCGTTGTTACCGAAATCCCAAACACGGCCCCAACCGGCGTTACCGGTGTTGGCGCGGGCCCAGGTCTCGATCGTGTAGGAACCGAAGCTGCTCATGATGTCAGCCGGCAGTGCCGCGAAGGAACCGTCGGTCAGAGAACCGGTGTCGCCCTGGCCGGTCAGATGGAGGATACCATCAGCCACCTTGGTGCCGTATTTCTCTTCACCATAGAGTGTACCGTCAGCGCCGCCGATGGAATCAGTCATTCCATCATCGAAGCTGTAGCGGTGAGCCAGTGTGAACACGTTCGGGATGACCGTGAACGTCACCGGGGCTGAAGTCAGACCTTCGTAGGAGGCTGTCACAGTGGCAGTACCTTCGGCAACCGCCATCAGGGCTCCATTGTCAACTACCAGCACGCCTTCCGGATCAACAGCAATCTCAGCGTCATTGGTCAGATCAATATCACCAGCCGTGGCAGAACGTCCCCAGACATTGTAGATGACTCCGCCGCCGAGCATGATTTCCGTGCTTTCCACTTCCAGATCGAGACTATCCAGCACGCTCGGTGTACCGACTTCATTCGGACCCGCTTTCTGGTCAGCCGCCATCTGAGGTGTGCTGATCACACCGTGCCAGATACGGAATTCCTGGATGTCACCCGTGAAGTACGGATCCTTCCAGTTGGATTTACCGATCCACATATTCGGCATACCATATTGGAATGTCGTCGGATCGCCGAATTGTTCGCCGCTGGCGCGCAGTTCACCGTTCACATAGAGGTAACCGGTTTGGGTTGCGCTGTCATAGCTGTAAACAATGTAAGTGAAGTCTTCCGTACCCGCGGCAGGAAGTCCGAGATTGGTGAGCTGTTTCTCAGTGTTCTGATATTTCACAGAGTAAATACCAGCAGCCCAGGCCAGCATCGTGTATTCACGACCATCACCAACCGATGTCGTACTGGTACCGTTACCGAAGTCCCAAACACGGCCCCAGTGCTGGTTGCCGCTGTTGGCGCGAGCCCAGGTTTCGATCGTGTAGGAAGCGAACTTGCCCATAATGTCGGCCGGCAGTGCCGCGAAGGAACCGTCGGTCAATGAACCGGTGTCGCCCTGACCGTCCAGATGGAGCATACCAGCGGCCACAGTTGCGTTGCCATAGAGTGTACCGTCAGCGCCGCCCACGGAATCTTTCACTCCGTCGTCGAAGCTGTAGCGGTTAGCCAGCACGTAAGTTTCAGGCAGAACGGTCACTTCCAGTGTACCGGTCACACCTTCGTAAGTGGCAGAGATCGTCGCTGTACCGGCGGCAATACCACCGAAGCGTCTCTCACCGTATCCGCCCACGTAGGTCGTGGCTATACTTTCGTCAGAGCTGGTCAGCTCAACATCAGTGGTCACGTCCACATCACCGGCCTGGCTGTAGTGAGCAGTCACCTTCACGGAGCTGCCTTCCTTGGTCAGGACAGTGGTCAGCGGAGCGCTCAGAGTCACACTCTGGAGCACGTCTTCACCTTCAGGAAGAGCATCCGGACCCGCGGCATAGTTGGCGGCCACGGCTTTGGCATCCAGTGTGCCGTTCCAGATACGGAACTCATCCACATTAACA
>JAEENR010000203.1 GCA_016283885.1 Verrucomicrobiota bacterium | reverse complement strand
CGCAATAGATCAAACAACTATGAAGAAACAACTATTGATTTTTGGTGCTTTTTGTCTGGGAATGCTGGGCAACCTCTGGACGAACGCTCAGGCCAGATCCCCTGTTGAGGAGAAAACTCCGGGGGAACAACTGATCAAATTCATGCTGAATCCGCCCCAAAAGTATGATATGGGAGGAAGCACCGCGAATACTTGCAGTAGTCAGCCTTCGTATTTCAGGATGAAAGTGGATAAGGATATGCTGTTCTATGGTACCAGTGTGAAGGACAAGTCGATTGCGGATCGGTTCGACTTGGGACAAACAGATTCCTATTTTTCTGCCTGGAGCCGGTATCAAAATGAGTATTGGAAAGTGGCAAACAAGAATTTGACCCTTTGGACCAATACGGGAAAAGCCTCAGAAATGAACAATCTCATCTTACAAAGAGAAAAGGATATGATTTCTCAAGCTTTGGATTATATCTCATTATTCAGTTTTTCCGAAGAGGAAACCATTGTCAAAGACCCAGAAGGAAATTTTATCATTCAGGATAAACAAAAGGAGAAGAAAGCGGATGTTATTTTTGAGATGGATGAGCAGGGATATTTGAAAACGAGGACTATTTTATATCCTCTGCCTCAGTATGTTTCAGAAGAGAATCCAACATACGCCCAGGGAAACCGGATGGAGTGTTCTTATCAAAAAGGCAAGACTCCGGATTTTTTCCCAAGCGAGATAAAAGTCTATGACTTGATCGGAAAGTACAACAGCACCGAGATACAGACCAATTTCTACAGTTCTTATATCTTTGACCATTTAGACCTGGATCCGCAGTTTTCGAGGAAAGACTTTGCCCTGGGTGAGAATGAAGGAGATACCGATTTGAAGATATACTGGGTCTCCGGAACGAATGTTTTATATAAGACAAGCGAAGGCACGCCCCAAAGAATGCTGACGGATGAAGAAGTGATCCAAAACTGGGATGAACAGAAAAAACTCACATCAGCACACACTCCCAGAAAGAACGGCGTTTATATCGTGCTGGCCGTCATCGCGCTTTTGGGCATATCTTTTTTTGCCATGAGAAAATCACACCGAAAAGAATGATCATTATCCGACTTGCTCCTTCTTATGGATTTCGGTTGAAAAAACATTGAAATACGGTTAGACTGGACGTGACTGGAATGTCATTGTTATGAGAAGTTTAAAAAGTCTGATAATTAGTGCGTGTTTAATGATGAGTTTATGTGTTCAAGCGGAAGTTATCCGCCTGTGGGAAGGTGATGCCCCCGGCGCGCAAGGAGCTGAGGATAAGGATATTCCAACTTTGACCGTTTTCAAGCCCGAAGGCAAGGCCACGGGTTCCTCGGTGGTGATCTGCCCCGGCGGCAGCTACTGGGGACTGGCCGACCATGAAGGTGCCGGCTACGCGCGGTTCCTCAACAAGTACGGCGTGACCGCTTTTGTACTGAAATACCGCTTGGCCTCAGGCGGTTATCATCATCCCAGCATGATCAGCGATGCGGCCCGCGCGGTGCGTGTGGTCCGCTACAACGCGGAAAAATGGGGACTGGACCCGAACCGGATCGCCATTATGGGCTCCTCTGCCGGCGGTCATCTGGCCAGCTCCTTAGTGACTCATTTTGAAAAAGAAGTGCCAACGGCGCTGGATCCCATCGACCGTCTGAGTTCCCGTCCGGATCTGGGCATCCTCTGCTATCCGGTGGTGACCCTGGGCGAGTTCACCCATCAGGGTACAAAAGAAAACCTGCTGGGCAAAGAGCCTTCCGAGGGGATGATCAACTACATGAGCGGTGAAAAGATGGTCAGCAAAGATACCCCGCCCTGCTTCATCTGGCACACGTGGGAAGACGGAGCCGTACCGGTGGAGAACTCCCTGCAGTTCGCAGCCGCGCTCAGAAAAGCGGGTGTTCCCTTCGATCTGCACATCTTTGAAAAAGGCGGTCACGGCATGGGACTGGCCGAAAAGAAAGTCAAAGAGGGCGACACTGAAAAGACAGTCGTCCATCCCTGGGGCAATGACCTGATCTACTGGCTGAAAGCCCGCAAATTCGTTGACTAGTTATTTATTTCCGACCGGAGACGCGGGGATAGGCTTGCGTCTCTGTTTTTAACATTCCGTAATTTCCATAAAATGAAGTTTTATCAAGCGCTTAAAGAGCATTTTGGCATAGGCACCTCCCATACGCCCCTCTACCGCAAGGTGGACTGGATGACGATGGGAGTCACATTCCTGGTGGCGTTCATCGGATATCTGATCACGCTGGCACCGGATCTGACCCTGGAGGACTGCGGCGAGCTGGCCGTGGGTTCCTACTACGCGGGAGTGCCGCATCCGCCCGGATACCCCGTCTGGACGATCTACACCTGGCTCTTTACGGTGCTGGTGCCGATCTCCAATATCGCCTACCGCGTGGCGATCTCCTCAGCATTTGCCTCGGCGCTTTCCTGCGGTGTGATCGCCCTGCTGATCAGCCGCGGCTCCAGCATGCTCCTGGACACCCTGGAGGAGACCAAAGAGATCGCTCCCCGGATGAACGGCATCATCTGCGCGCTCTGCGGATTCGTGGGCGGGATGCTCTTCGGCTATAATGGATTTATATGGAGCCAGTCTGTCATCGTGGAGGTCTATACCCTCTCGGTGCTCTCGCTGGTAACGGTGATGGCCCTGATGATGCGGTGGATGTACGCGCCCACCCAGCGGCACTATCTTTACATGGCCATGTTCATGTTCGGCATCTGCTTTACGAACCACCAGTCGCTGCTGGTGGCCGCCATGGGTCTGGAAATGATGGTCATCCTGATCAATCCGACTCTCGGCCGCGAGATGCTGATGGGCAATTCAGTGATCTTCCTCTACACGCTGATCGGCGCGATCAACGGCAAATACGCGAACCTGAACCCGGAGAAGGCCATCTTCAGCATCTTCATCGCGGTGGGCATCTTCTCCATCATCGGCTACATTTATCTGGCGGTGAAAAACAAGTATGTGCTGAAAGAATGGTGGCACAATATCGCCGCCGTGTTCGCTTCCGGTTTTGCCTGGCTGCTGGCCAATATGTTCTATTTCTTCATGCCGATCTCCTCCATGACGAACCCGCCCATGAACTGGGGCTACGCCCGGACGGTGAGAGGCTTTTTCCACGCGCTGACCCGCGGCCAGTATGAATCGGCCAAGCCGACCAATGACCTGCTGATCTTCTTTGACCAGGTGCGTGTGTACACGCTGGGCGCGCTGAACGAATTCACGATCGTGATGCTGCTGCTGGCGCTGATCCCCTTCTTGTTCCTCTTCTTCCTGAAGATGGAAAAGAAACATAAAAACCGCCTTTTCTGGATCTCCGTATTTTACGGCGCGCTGTTCCTGCTGGGACTGCTGGTCTCGCTGAAAAATCAGGTGGCTCATGTCCCCATGGCCGGTTACTATGCCAAGTCGCCGGATACTTACATCGGCTTCTTTGCCGGATGGATCATCCTGATGCTGGTCTCGACTCCCTTTGTTTATTACAAAGAGATCTTCGGAAAATTCGAGCGCATCTGGCTGGCCGGAACGACCAGCGTTTTCTTCTGTCTGGCGATCCTGCTGCTGATCCTGCTGAACCCCAGCTCGGACAAACAAAGTCAGGATCTGCACAAAGTCTTCTTTACGGCCTCCTATGTTTTCTTTGCACTGTGGATCGGCT
>JAEENR010000202.1 GCA_016283885.1 Verrucomicrobiota bacterium | reverse complement strand
CAGACGATCACCTTTGACGCGGTGCTGGATCACAAGCTGCCCAATTTCTCCGGCGGCAAGTCCATGCCGGATGTCTGGCTGCCCGTTTCGGAGGGCGAGGGCGAAACCTATATCCAATGGCGGTACTGTGCGTCTCTGGGGTGTGAGACCCTGTGTGTGGTGGAAGCCCGCACCGGCAGGATTCTGCGGCCTTTGACCGCGGAACGGGAATGGTCCAAGTTGAAACAGCTGACGGCTTTTGAGTGGATCGGCCAGCCTGATCTGAATACCGGCCATATCAACGCGAACGGCACGGCGATGTGGATCAACAAGGAGAATGATCTTTATTACATCAAGCTGGACGGCAGCGAAGTCAAACGCCTGACCTCGACCCCGGAAGCGGAAGAGCTGGTGAACTTCAGCCCGGACGGACGTTTTCTGGCCTACGTTTCGGCCAATGATCTTTGGGTGGTGGATGTGGAGGAGGGAACTCCGCGCGCCATCACGAAAGACGGATCGGACACGATCCTGAACGGCAAATCCAGCTGGGTCTATTATGAAGAGGTTTACAGCCGCAACTGGCAAGCCTATTGGTGGAGCCCGGATTCACGGCATCTGATTTTCTACCGAACCGACGAGTCTGTCGTGCCGACCTTTACCCTCATTGACGAGATCGGGGAGAGCCAGCGGATCATCACGACACGCTATCCGCGGGCCGGGGAACCGAACCCGCGCGTGACGCTGGCCGTGGCCGATGTGAACGGCGGCACTCCGCGCTTCATGGATCTGCATGAATACGATCCGGAAGGCTATATCGTGACGGGAGCCGGTTTCACCGCGGACAGTCAGCCCTGGTATATCATCCAGGATCGAGCCCAGAAATGGCTCGATTTCTACGTGAACGGCGAGAAGAAATTCAGAGATTCCACTCCGGCCTGGATCGAACCGCCGCTGGGGCCGATTTTCCTGAAAAACGGAAACTGGGTGGCGACCAGCACCCGCGACGGTTTCGCGCACATTTACCTTTATGAAAGCCAAAAGCTGGGCGGCAAACCGGTGCCGCAGCTGACTCCGCAGACCAAAGAAGGTGTCAAACAGCTGACCAAAGGCCCCTGGGAAGTGAGAAATCTGCTGGCCGTGGATGAAGAAAACGGCTGGGTCTATTTCACAGGAACACGGGACAATCTGATTGGAGCGAATTTCTATCGTGTGAACCTGAAGAGCGCCAAAGTGGAACGCCTGACCTGGGAACCCGGTTCCCATCAGGTCTCTTTGAGTCCTAATATGAAGCTCTTCGCGGACTCTTGGTCCAGCCGTCAGTCGCCCGGCGGCAGCGCGTTGAGAATGACGGACGGAGCCGCCAAGGTCAGGACACTCCATTCCAATCCCGTTTACGCTTTGGAAGAATACAAATGGGGCAAATCGGAACAGTTTGCCATCACACTCAAGGACGGCTACCAGATGGAAGTCGGCTGGATACTGCCGCCTGATTTTGACCCGAACAAGAAATATCCGGTCTGGATGCAGATCTATGGCGGACCCGAAATGCCGAACATCCGGGATGACTGGGCAGGAGGCAGAACTTCGGATCAATCCCTGGCGGCCGAAGGCGTGATCGCGTTCTATGCCGATCCCCGTATCGCCAGCGGCAAAGGTTCTAAATATGCCTGGCCGTGCTACAAGCATGTCTATGTGCAGGAAGGAGCCGATCTGGCCGAGGCGATCGAGTGGCTGGGCAGTCTGCCTTTTGTGGATAAAGAGCGCATCGGCCTGAGCGGTTACAGCTACGGCGGCTGTATGACCCTCTGGATGATGACACGCTATCCGCTGTTCTGCGCGGGCATTGCCGGCGGTTCCATCGTCAATGAACGGGAGTATGATTCTATCTACACCGAACGCTACATGGATACGCCGCAGAACAATCCCGAAGGCTATGAGACCTCCAAGATCCTGGCCAAAGCGTCAGATATCCATGGAAAACTGCTGCTGGTTTACGGTCACCTGGATGACAACGTCCATCCGTGCAACAGCCTGAAGTTTGCCAAGGCTTTGCAGGACGCGCGTGTCCAGTTCGACCTGATGCTCTATCCCCGGACGGCTCACGCCTACGGCGGAGCGCATCATTACCAGCTGATGCGTGATTTTATCCGGGAAAATCTGAAGCCGTAAAGGAACCATGGTGGTATTAAAAGAACCACGAATGAATATATATACATACAGATAAGTTATTGATTTATAATAAAATAAGCAGTAGATACACACGGGTTACGCGTCTCTACAAAACATCTTATTTTTGAATAACTTATCTGTGCTTATCCGTGTCTGCCCGTGGTGCTTTTAATATCAGCTATTGTTCTTTTGTGGGCTCATTTTCGTTTTCC
>JAEENR010000201.1 GCA_016283885.1 Verrucomicrobiota bacterium | reverse complement strand
GGCCTCGGCAATCTGAAAAACACCAAGAGCCTGCTCTATTCCCATGAGACTTCGCCGGCCATGGTCACCGGCATCCGTCCCAACGCTGAATACGCTGTGCGCTCCGGCATCCGTGCCATTCTGTTCACACAGGTGAATGAAGAACAGGCACTGGCTATGGACGCGTACCTCAAAGCGATGCGCCCCGTGCCCAGTCCTTATCTGGTCAAGGGCGAACTCTCAGAGAAAGCACTGGAAGGAAAAGATCTTTTCGAGGACTCCGAAGTCGGCTGTATCCAATGCCATTTTGGAACGTATTTCACCGATCAGTCTCTCCATAATGTCGGCACTGCGGTCGCGGACGACGCTCCTCACACAGAATGGGACACTCCCACACTGATCGAGTGCTGGCGCACCGCCCCCTATCTGCACGACGGCTCGGCGGTCACTATCATGGATGTACTCACGACACGCAACAAAGACCAAAAACACGGCCATACCAGCCAGCTCACCCGTGAACAGCTGGAAGCCCTGGCGGAATATGTGCTTTCACTCTAACGAAACCTGTATCTGTTGAATAAAGTTTACTAAAAATCTACTTGCTTATGCGGCTGCCTTTTGAACTGCTGCTCAGTCTGCGGTATTTGAAACCGAAACGCACCTTTGTTTCGGTCATCAGCATTATTTCCACCATTGGCGTGACACTGGGCGTGGCGGTACTCATCATCGTGATGAGCGTCATGAGCGGTTTTGACCGGGATCTCCATGAGAAGATCCTCGGTTTCAATCCGCATATCAAAGTCTATTCACACACGGGCGAAGTTTACCGCTACGAACAACTTTGCGATCAGATCACCCACATGGAACACGTGAAGACGGTTGCCCCCTTCTCGATAGGTCAGGTCTGGATGGAGACCCAGCCCGATGATGATTCTCCCAAAGGAATGGCACCTTACCTGCGCGGCATCGATCCTTCCATGGAAGATCAGATCAGCGTACTGCCCAAGAGCATCATTGAAGGCGAATTCGATCTGTCCGGCCGGGGACTGCTCATCGGCTCGGTAATGGCACGGAACCTGCATCTGGATGTCGGCGACGTGGTCGCGCTCTACAGCCCCTCGCAGCTGCAAAAAATGCGTCTGTCTCAGGAAGCCGGCGAGCCCGAAGCGATCCTGGCCGACAACTATGAGGTCAAAGGCATTTACGATGTCGGTTTCTTTGAATACAATGCCTCATTCCTCATCACTTCCATGATGAACTTTCAGGAGCTGTTCAACACCGGCGATACGGTCCAGGGTTTGATGGTCATGCTGGATGATCCGCGCAACTGCGACGCGATCGCCAAAAAACTGGATGATGCCCTGGGGTTCTCCTATTACGTCAGCACCTGGAAGGAAGAAAATGCACAGCTTGTCAACGCTCTGGCAGTGGAAAAGAACGTCATGTTCTACATTCTGTTCCTGATCATGATCGTGGCCGGTTTCGGCATCGCCAACGCGCTGATCACTTTCGTTTTCCAGAAAACACGCGAGATCGGCATTCTGAAAGCGATCGGAGCCACACGGATGCAGATCCTTTTCATCTTTCTCAATCAAAGCCTGATGGTAGGCATCATCGGCGTGCTGTGCGGTTTCGGTCTGGGAATGACCGCCATTGCTTTCCGCAATGAATTCCTGCAATTCATGAACCGCATGACCGGGTTTGAACTCTTCCCGGCGGAACTTTATTTCTTCTCGGAACTGCCGGCCATGATCATCCCCTCCGATGTCATCATGATCTGCTGCGGCTCGCTGCTTATCTGTCTGCTTTCCGGCATTCTTCCGGCGGCTCATGCCAGTCGTCAGCATCCGGTCACCTCTTTGCGCCATGAATAACGAAGAACTTTCCAACCCTGCACCCTGCGCGGAGGAATTCATCCTCCAGGCTCACGGTCTCCACAAATCCTTTTATGTCGGCAAACGAAAACTGGAGATCCTGCGAGGCATCTCCATGAACGTGCGGCCGGGCGAATTCATTGCCCTGTGCGGCGCATCCGGTGCCGGTAAATCCACCCTGCTGAATCTGCTGGCCGGGCTGGATACGCCCGATGAAGGCTATGTCCTTCTGGACGGCAAACGCACAGACCTGCTTTCCGACAAGGAGCTGACTCAGATCCGCAATCGTCAGATCGGTTTCATTTTCCAGTCCTATCACCTTCTGCCCGAATTTGACGCTCTGGAAAATGTTTCCATGCCGGCCAGGATCGCCCGCCGTCCTTATCGTGAAACCGTCAGCGAAGCCGAACAACTGCTCTGTCGGGTCGGACTGGAAGACCGTATCGAGCATCGTCCCTCGGAGCTTTCCGGCGGTGAACAGCAGCGGGTCGCCATTGCGCGCGCCCTGATCAATCATCCCTCGCTGCTGATCGCCGATGAACCCACCGGCAACCTCGATTCCAAGACCGGTCGGGAGATTTTAGACCTCCTCCTTCAGCTCCGCTCCGAACGCCGGTGCTCCCTGGTCATGGCCACTCACGATGCCGGCATCGCCGACCAGGCCGACCACACTTTCCACATCGTGGACGGTCGTCTGCTGAGCTGATTCTGAACCACGGATGGGCACAGACCGCGTGTCTCCATCCTAAAAAATCCCGGGGGGATTTCATAAATAGATCCCACCGGGATTTTTGCAAAAAACAAAACTGTTGTCTTAAATATCGTGGCGATGCGCCTTGGGTGATATCTCCAAATTGATCTCGTCCAGTACCGGCGCGCCGAAAGAGGATTTCTTGCCGCCTTTGCGGGAATCGTTCTTTTCCTGCGGCTCGTTCTGGGAAGATTCCTCACCTTCCTCCGCGTCCAGTTTGCGCTGATCTTCCAGCTCGGCTTCCTCCAGCTGCTGCAGGTTGACTTCACCCTTCGGATTCTTGGCGCGTCTGCTTCTGGGTAAGGGATTCAGCATAACGGTGATGCCTTTGCCCACGATCTTGGGCTCGGAATCAGCCGAAGCGAACGGAGTCACTTTCTCGATGAACTTGTTCACCGTTTCAAATCCAAACTCCTTGTGCTGCATCTCACGGCCTTTGAACCGCAGCACCAGCTTGACCTTCATATCGTTGCAGAAAAACACGATCGCTCGGTCCAGTTTGACCTGCATATCACGGTCGGAGATCGCGGGACGGATCTGGATTTCCTTTACCTTGTTAGTATGCTGTTTTTTCTTGGCTTCTTTTTCCCGTTTGGCGGCATCATAAAGATACTTGCCAATGTTCACCAATTTACAGACGGGCGGCACCGCGTTGGGAGAGATCTCCACCAAATCGACACCGTGTTCTTTCGCCAGAACCAGAGCGTTCTGGACACTCATAACCCCCAGCATCTTGCCCTCACCGCTGATGACACGCACCTCACGGGCGCGGATCTTTGCGTTCACGCGGATCTGGTTGTTTTGTTGCTGGTTATTACTGCGGCGTTGCGGGAAATTACTCACGCAACCCTCCGGGGTTTTCTATTTAGCATTTCTTCTATTCTTACTTCTTTATCCTCATTTGCGCCGCAGCCGTTTTACTCACTCTGGCCGCTGTGCCGCAACCGGATGCGGCTACTTTTATATTTTTTCGCGAAAACCACAAGCATAAAATGAAATCTTTCTGCGCATTCAGGGTAAATTTGATAAAAAAACCGTGTGTCATTTCGACTCACGGCTTTTCAAAAATCATTTTAATCTACTTAAAATCAGTATTTTCTGATAAAATAGAGACGAACTTTGCCCGTGGAGAGCGTCAAAATATCGCCCTCGATAATGGCATCCAGCTCAACACCGGCAATATTCACCTTGTAAAGCTCGCCATCGCCGGTCCATGTGCCATTGACAGAAACCTTTGTGATTTTCGGCGGTTCAGGGGTCTTCACCGATCCGTCATCATTGTATTCCATCGGGGTATCGTTCATCATGGCCTGAGTCCGGGCATTGTGATCCAGTGCCTCGCGATAACGAGAGGTGGAAAGGATACCGCCGCGGTTCGCGCCTCTGCCCTGAGCCGCCGGAGCGACCGCCTGGGGCTGCTGCTGACCATCCTGCTGCTGAGGTGTGAACACCGGAGCCGGAGGGATGATCTTCGGGTTGGAAGGATTGGACAGCGTGGCGACCAGATCGGGCACGTTGCTCACGATGTCACGCAGAACGATCCGCTTATCCACTGTGGCACGCAAGGTAGTGTCATTGAAATAAGTACGCAGCAGTGTGGCCATGAACTTCATCTCCCGGTAACTGATATCGGGCTCATTCTTCTTGGCCATCAAAGTGACCTGATCCACATCCAGTTCCCACTCACCCAGCAGTTTAAAATTATCATACTTCGCGGATTTGCCGGTCTTGAGGTACTCCGTGAAATCCACCATATCCAGCTGATCTTTCAGGTCGTTATAAGCACCGGATCCCATAAAGCTCAGCACGGAACCGTTATTGAACAGCGCCCAGCCGCCGGCCTTGTTCTTCAGGCTGTCATTGAATCCCTGATCCTTCAGCAGTTCAGAGACTTCCGAGCGATCCTGCATCGCATAGATCAGCGGATAATTCTTCACTCGGTACATGACCGAAGGATTATTCGCGATCAGTCCGATCAAGTCGCACACTTCAAAGTACTTCTTGGGAGTGCGGTCCCAGCGCGCGGCGATCTTGTCCAGACCGGTGGACTGCATCCCCTTGCCAAAATTATTCAGATAGGTGATCCCCCAGGGCTGACCATCCTCATTGGGAGTGGTTTGTGTACTCAGATAAGCCGGCGCGTAAGCTCCCGTGGCCACGATCATCACAAAAAGGACCGCCGTCAGCACACCAAAGAACAGACCCACGCCGTGGTTCAGGTATGACCACGTCATGCGCTGAAGCTCTGTACCCACATACTTCAGCCAGTACTCGATCTTGGAACGGACCCAAAAGCCCACGCCCCAGAAGACCAGGTAAAACACCAGCAGCACGATCACCAGCTCCATGTAGTACATAGATTCCGGGAACCAGGATGCCAGCGCGTGTCCTGTAAACTCCTTAGGCAGAGCCATCGCCACCAACTTGGTCAGCGGGCCGCCCAGGAAAAACGCGACAACGAACATGATAAAACCACAGATCGCAGGAGCCAATCCTGCGGCAACACCCATACCCCCGAACAGGAGGAGGGACACGATAGCGAGTAACCAAACCAACATACGCGCCTGTATGGTAACGGATGGGAGCGGCTGAATCAATAAAATTCAACTCGACTGTAAGTTTTTCAGCTCCAAATTCTTTATCCCGGCCGCCGGCGGAGATGTTTT
>JAEENR010000200.1 GCA_016283885.1 Verrucomicrobiota bacterium | reverse complement strand
CCGGCAGCCATGAACGTTCCCGTTCTAATGCCCGCTATGCCGCGGAACTGGTTCGCAACGGTTACATTGGCAAGCTGAAAGAGATCATCATCCAGATGCCCACTGTGGAAGAACACCACAACCGCATCCGCCAGTTTACCTCTGTTCCTGCCGTGAAACCGCCGATCCCGAAGAACCTGGACTATGATATGTGGTTAGGTCATACCCCGATCATCCAGTACTATCCGGAGCGTCTTCACCATCAATGGAGATTCCACCTGAACTTCGGTGCCGGTGAAATGTCCGACCGTGGTGCTCACGTGATCGATATCGGTCAGTTAGGTCATGGCAGCGATGATACCGGCCCGACTGAAATTTTTGCCAAGGGCTGGGATGCCGATCATGGTATCTACAATACCCCGATGGAATTCGAGTTTGAAAATACCTACGCTGATGGTGTCAAACTGATCGGTGGTACCGTCATCAAAGAAGGTACAAGACCCGGCGGTCGCGGTGTCAAGTTCGTCGGCGAAGACGGATGGGTCTTTGAACACATCCATGAAGGTACACTGGAAGCCTCGAATCCGGAATGGCTGGAACTCATTGATGAAAACGGGACTCTGGGTAACGAAAATCGTGAGCTCCGCAAACAATTCAAGGTCAATTTAGGCCGTACCGGCAGCCACTACGCCAACTTCCTGGATTGCATCCAATCCGGTCAACGTCCGTTCGCGGATGTCGAGATCGGTCACCGCAGCGCGACCATCTGCCTGCTGAATATGCTCTCCATGCGTCTGGGTCGTCCGCTCAAATGGGATCCGGTCGCGGAACAGATCGTTGGTGACGTAGAAGCCAGCGAACTGATGATGCCTGAATGGCGTGGTGATTGGAAACTCAGCTAATTTGCTCAGTTTCAAAAATAAAGATATTTATAAATAACTAAACGAAAAGGGTACAGCAATGTACCCTTTTTTGTTTTCAAAAAATTTCTAATGGCGATTTTGGGTTTACTTCTCTCTGTGATCCGAAAAATACTTTTTCAGATATTTCCCCGTCCAGGTAGATGTTTCACTGATTTGCTCCGGAGTCCCTTCAGCCACGACACGACCGCCCTCGTTTCCTCCTTCCGGGCCTAAGTCTATGACCCAATCCGCTTCAGCGATCAGGTCGTAATTGTGTTCGATGACCAGCACGGTATTTCCGGCATCCACCAAACGCTGGATCACGGATACCAACCGTTTCACATCACTGCTGTGAAGTCCGATAGTCGGCTCTTCTAAAATAAAGAAATTATTCTGAGCCGAACGGAAACGGGCATTCTCCGCGGAGTTCAATCCACCCAGCAAATAGGTGACCAGCTTGACACGCTGTGCCTCCCCGCCGCTCAAGGTCGGACTGCCCTGCCCCAGCTTCATATAATCCAGTCCGGTATCCGACAGAGCCCGCAGCGGTCTGAGGATACTGGGATGATTTTTGAAAAAGTCTATCGCTTCCGCCACCGACATCTGCAAGACCTCATCAATCGTTTTACCTTGGAAATGAACGTCCAGAGTTTCCGGATTGAAACGGCTTCCTCCGCAGGTGTCGCAGGTGACATAAGCCGGAGGCATGAAACTCATGGAAAACTTGATCAGTCCCGCTCCTTCACAGGCCGGACAACGACCGGAGGAACTGTTGAATGAAAAGCGGCTGGCCTGGAATCCTTTCAGTTTCGCCTCTGTGGTTTGGGCAAAAATCTTGCGGATCGTGTCAAAAAATCCGACATAAGTAGCCGGCACACTGCGTGGAGTCCTTCCAATGGGCGATTGATCCACCTCGTACACAGCACGCAGCAGCGAGCCTTCTTTTCCTTTTCCGCCTGTGCGAGCCGCGATGTATTGTTTCAGCGCAGGATAAAGACACCCCCGCACCAGAGAACTCTTGCCCGAACCGCTTACACCGGTAACAACAATGAAACGGTTCAGCGGAAAACGGACTGTGATCTCTTTCAAATTATGAAGACTGGCATTTTTCAGGGTAAACCATTCCTGAGATTTGGATTGCACAGCAGACGCGACCGGACGGCGTTCTCCTCTGGCCGGGTAATGATGTTTTTCAAAGAAACATTGTGTCGTGAGAGATTTTCTGCATTTTCGGAGCTGCGCGAAACTGCCCTGAAACACGACCTGACCGCCATGTACACCGGCCCCCGGTCCCATGTCAATAATATGATCCGCGGCGCGGATAGTTTCCTCATCGTGTTCCACCACGACCAGAGTGTTATCCCGTGAACGCAGTTTTTTCAAGGTATCAATGAGCTGCTCATTATCACGGGCATGAAGCCCGATCGTTGGTTCATCCAGCACATAAAGCACACCGCTTAAGGTGGAACCCAGCTGCGCCGCCAGACGGATCCTTTGAGTCTCACCGCCGCTCAGGGTGGGAATACCTCGATCCAGGCAGAGATAGTCCAACCCCACCTGATTCAAAAAAGAAAGACGACTGACGATTTCCGGAAAAATATCCTGAACGATATCTCGTGCGAAAGCGTCATTCACAACGATGCCGGAAAAAGTTTTTAGCGCTTCCTCAGTATTCATCGCGGCCAGTTCTACGATAGAAGGTCCCTTTTCTCTGCCAAACCATTCACCCGGCAAATGGACATGACGAGACATAGATTTCAAGCGGCTTCCCTGACATTGCGGACAAACTTCCCTCTCGTCCTCCAGCCAGTCAAACCAGGATTCCTCAATATCTTCAGCACGGGCTCCGCGTTCCACATCCGGGATGTCAAAAATCTCACCAAAACCGCGACAGGCAGGACACCATCCGCGGGGACTGTTGAAGCTGAAATCATAAGGATCCAGTAAGGGATATGAAGTCCCGCATTGGGGGCATGACCGATGCGCAGAGTAGATTTTTTCCTTCGTATCCGGAAATATTAAATAAAAAATACCGTTCCCCAGTTCCAAAGCATCATTGAATATCTTTTCCAGTTCTTTCTGCACTATAGTGTCTTTGAACACGACCGCATCAATGTCGTGAGCTTTATAACGGGCTAACTGTGGGATCTCTGCCAAATCATAGTACTGGCCATCGATACGGGCTTGCTTGCATCCCTTTTTGACCAGGCCGTTCAACAGATCTACATGAGTTCCTTTGCGTCCATGGGATATAGGAGCCAGACAAACGATTTTCCCCTTTCTGACCTTGCACAGATCTCTCCGGGCCTGATCAATGACTACCGCCCGTTCACTGCCGGTGATAGGTATATCGCAAAATTCGCAGTACTGGATACCCAGACGAGAATAGAGCAAACGCAAAAAGTGGTAGATTTCCGTCAATGTCGCAACGGTGCTTTTGCCGCCACCACGCGTGGAACGCTGTTCGATGCTCACCGACGGCGGGATACCTTCGATCAAATCCAATTCCGCCCGTGGCAGCTGTTCCACAAATTGACGAGCATAAGCGCTCATCGAATCCAAAAATCGCCGCTGTCCTTCCGAAAAAAGGACATTGAACGCCAGTGTACTCTTACCGGAACCGCTCACACCTGTCACCGCGATAAACCTGCCACGAGGGATATCCAGGGTCAAATTCCGCAGATTATGCTCTCGCACACCTTCCAGATGGATAACTTCTTTCGATTTGGACATATCAGCAAACAAAGATCGTTAAGATATCAGGGATTGCTTACCAGCAACAGTACAGCCTGACCGGGAGATACTGTGAGTTTATTCAAAATGGCCAGCTTGCGTCCCTGCTGGAATCCCGGAATATCCGGCAGAGCAACCTGTGCGGTCTCCGGATCGAATCCAAGCTCTTTCAGGCTTTTCACATTAAAGAGAAAATCTTTATCCACTTCCGCCATATTGAAATAAACGATCAACAGTCTTCCTTTTTGCGCGTAAACAGAAGCAAATAAATCTTTCTCACCGGTCTTAACAGGACAGCTTTCATCCCAATAACCGGCAAACAAACTCGTCTTTAAACCAAACTCTTCACAGAATTTCCACAGACTTTCCAATCCCGGATCATCAGGTCGGATCTTGTGAGCCAGTGCTCCATAAAGAAGAGCCTTGCCCGGATTGCCGCACTGAAAACTGGTATTCACTCCAAAGGGTGCGCCGCTCAGCTCCACCAGATAATAATCCGGTCCGGCACCGTAAGAAAATCCATCCGTAAACTCAATAGAATTCAGCATGGATAAATGTTCCATATATTGCACCATTGGACTCACCATACCGTTCTCCACCCGTAGATTATTTCCCGTCACAGCATCCAAAAACGCTTCAGAATGTGTTTCATCCAACACACAACGCAGTCGTTGGGTAGTACGACGACTGTTCAGATCCGTTCGGATGCCGTCCACTTTCAGATCCTTTAAAAGATGCCGGACAGTTTCCAGATAATAATTCTGCCAGCGTCCCCGCGGATTGATCCCCAAGGTCACGATCGGTTCTCCCTCTATCACCTGTGAAAACCAGAAAGCAGAATATCCTTCTCCAAAAT
>JAEENR010000199.1 GCA_016283885.1 Verrucomicrobiota bacterium | reverse complement strand
ATTTGAGAAGGTAAAACCTGGAAATCCCTTTTGAATTCATTTTCGTCTCCCACAAGGATTCGTGCACCGAGAACCATCTCTCGCCACATCTGGATATGAAGTCGTTTTTTTATATAACCAACGTATGTTGAACGACTAAAGTCAACATCAATATGCAGTTTGGAATGCCATTCCTTTGATATTCTTTGAAACAGTAAATCCAGATTCCTATTTAAATGTGGAATAAAGGTGTCAGAAATAACAAAAAAATCCAAATCATTATAAAGATCAGTCTCTCCGTTTTGTTTTTTAAGGATGCCTCCTTCACCGCGACCGTAGCCGCCGCCGAGTACCAAATACTTCAGATGCTTTGCGCAAGGATCTTGTTGAACCTCACGAGCAATCTGTTTTAGTGATTCATCCAGGAGAGACTCAATATGGGGATCATAGTCAAAGGTGTATTTTGATCTATTTTGAGTTTTTTCCATAAAACAATCTTCTGAAGAAAGCCTTGAATATCAAAAGGGTATCTGTTTTTAGTGAGCGGTTGTGTTTATAATAATGATCACTGATGATACGTTCTGCTTCATCAGAGGTACTAATAGAATCAGAATAAGAAAAAGCTCCAGGGTGATAGTCTCGATATTTAGCCAAAAGTCTGGCTTGATTTTCATGATCCCAGAGAGTGTCTCCGATAAGATAGATTTTTCCACACATGGCATGAAAAAGAAGATGGAACTTATCCAGTGACAATCTAAAGAACCAGGCATTTTTTAGACGTAGATTTTCCTCATAAATTGGAATCTGTTTAGAGCAGGGAGAGCCGTTTGACTTTCGATAAGTGATCCATTTGTGTTTAGGCAGTCCTGTCAGCTTAAATAACAGGAAAGGGAACAGCATGAATAAAATACAGAATGCAGATAAAGTGCTGACAATGATCTGTCGGCCCCATTGACTGACCAAATTGCCTTCCAATTTGGAGATGATATTTTGCTGCAGTTGTACAAAAACATTATTAATCGGGTCGATAATGTTATTTTCGTACACTATCTTTTTGCTCAAATTCAAATCAAAACCAACATAAGTTTTGTTAAATATGATAGTGTCTGTAAGAACAGATCCATGATCAATAATACAAGTATCACCAATAATGGTGTTTTTACCTATTTGTACATCAGAATTGATTTGAACATTATCTCCAATAATGAAAGGCGGGAGGAGTTCCGTTCGTCTTGCAATGACATCATTCATTCCCATGAATACGCCAGCTTCTGCACCATATCCTTTCATCATCAGTTGATTCGTATATTGAGTCAACAACTCCATATTCAGATTGTAATATCTTAATATGGAATCAATAATGATTTCTTCACAATAGGGGAGTTGAGAATTGTTTTGAATCGAAATCAGATGTATCTTTTTTAACTGGCTGATTTCTTGTGGAGACAATGTCCTCTTTGTGGATTTGTTATAGAGTGGAAAGAAAAAATCTTCAAAAAAAAGAACTTCTGTTTGAGATGAAAGCTTATTGGTTTCAACAATTTTTTCAAAGGTATCACTAACAGTACCCAATCCTTTTTTTATTTCAATGCCCCACTTGGAACCATCTTTTACAAAATAATTGATATCTTGATAGAAATCTTCCTGTATGAGGAGAATTTGGGTCACTCCGCATAATGAGCAGTAATCAATATAGAATTCGATCAATGGTTTTCCCAGAATAGGAAGCAAGTAAGGGCTAAAGCTGTTGAAGTATGTTGTCAACCATGAGTCAGAAGGGGTGCTTAATTTGAAAACCGCGATCATGGTTAATAAGCTCCTCTCCCGGTCAGAACTGCGGGGATTGTCTTCAAGAGAATAACAATATCCCGGATAAATCCTCTGTTTTTGATATACTCTTCATCCAGACCAACTTGTTGTTTAAATGGAATATCACTGCGGCCTGAAACTTGCCAGATACAAGTGATTCCGGGTTTGATATGGAGTCGTTTTCGATCTTCCAAAGTATATTCCTTGACCTCATCTGGCAGAGGAGGTCGAGGACCCACCAGACTCATGGAACCTTCCAAGACATTAAAAAGTTGTGGGAGTTCATCTATTGAGTAACGGCGGATGAATTTACCAATGCGAGTGATGCGAGGATCCTCTTTCATCTTAAAAATAACGCCGTCTTTGCTTTCGTTCTGATTCAAGAGCTCTTGCTTCTTGACTTCAGCATCCTGTCTCATAGAACGGAACTTATAGAAAAGAAAATGTCTTCCGTTTTTGCCCACACGGGTTTGTTTGAAGATGACAGGTCCTTTTGATTCCATCTTGATGGCGATGGAGACTCCGATCATAAGGGGTGAGAGCAATATAATGCTTAGCAGAGAGATGAAAATATCCATCATGCGTTTTAATGCGTAAGCAAACCACACAGTGGCATCCCAAAAAAACGCCTTTGATATCGCATTGAAACGTGACGTTGATGTTCGCGCCTCAATAGATTTGATGATTTGATCTCTTTCTTTATTCATCCATTGAGCTGCAAAACTTAAGGATAAGATCAAGTTTCCTTCAGCTGCTTAAAGATGTTTTTTACCGGTTCCATTAACTGAAGACAAAGAGCCTTATCATTGGCCTTTGCTGCTTTTTCTAATTCAAGAGCTGCGCTGCTCATTTCCGGATGGCCGCTGTTCATCGCACAGCCTTTGATGGTATGTGCAGCACGAGTGAATTCTGCAAAATTATTATTGGCTAACAATGAGTCAAATTTACTGATATTTTCATTGAGTGTGTCGACATAGGATTGATATAGTTCCTCTGCGTCACTTCCCTCTAAACCGAAGGAATCTCTTAAATAATCTAGAATTTGTTGTTTCATTTATAATTTATTAGAAAAATCGTTTCGTTAAGTGTATCGGCGTAACGGGAACGTGTAATGGATTTAGAAATAGACTTAAGTAAATGGAGCCCGCGACCGTGGAATTCCAAACGGCGGTTTTTCAGATCGGAGAAGAAATTGTCTGTCAGCGTATTGCTTGTTTCTCCTAACTGCATGTCCCATGCTTTTCCTTGGTCACAGACTACGATCATAATATCTTCTTCGTGAAATTCTATATGGACAGAAATGATGGGGCGTTTGGCATTACGTTGGCCAAGTCCATGGATAGCGATATTATTCAAAAATTCAGAGAAGAGAATCTCAACTTTTCCGGCAAGGATCTCATCATGAGTTTGTTCAAAAACAAGACTATTTGCCTTTTGAACAAATTTATCTATCTCATCCACAGACGGACTAATTGAGAAATCATAATTGCCGGGGGGCAAAGTATGTTTGGAAATCGCTGTCAGAGTAATGTCATCATTGATATTTGTGTACCCCGCCTTGAAATAAATATCCACGATCTTGAAGTTAGTGGAGGGGCGTAGCCCTTCATGCGATATAGAACTAATCAGTTGTTGTAAAAGGTCTTCTCCTGCATTTTCTCCGGTATCATCCCGGATATCCCCGAGTCCATCAGTATAAAGAAAGATAATGGCATCATCCGGCAACTGAATTGTGCCTGTATCTGATTCATTATAAACAGTACCTTTCAAAAGAGCTACAGGAAGAGAGCCGGTTTTGAAATCTTTGGTAGGGATAGTCTTATTTTGTGAAGGAGAAAAGATAATAGGAGCTTGATGACCTGCTAATTGATAGGTCATCATATTTACATTGAAATCAACGATTGCGACCAGGCAGGTCATATATTTCTCTGTAGAAATATCCTCCATAAATGCCTGCAGATGATTCAATATGTGATGGGGTTGGATATCTGATAGAAGTGTCTTTCGGATATAATTTGAGATGGAGCTTTCAACTGCGGCCATTGTTAATGCCGATTGGATACCGTGTCCGCTGATATCACCTATGATTTCCAGAAAGACCCCTTCTTCTAATTTGAAGTGGCTGATCATGTCACCGGTGATTTTCATATACGGACGGAAATAATGGCAAAATTGGATTCCTCCATCTAGTGTCCACCAGTGAGGGAACATGTGTTTTTGGATTTCTCCGGCTAGAGAAATATCATTCTCCATCTCTATGAAATAATCCTTCTCTTGTTTGGCTTGCCAAACTCGCCCCATGATACTTTTTACCAATGATTGAAGTTCGCTTTTGGTGAACTTCTTATTTTGATAATAAGTATTTTTATCGCTGGATATTTCTTTGAGAAGAGAACCTTCTGCATCATCCACTTTTGCTGTTAGCAGCATGATTGGGATGGTTGAGTTTTCTTGGCGGATCAAGGAACGGAGCTGTAACCCACTGATGCCGGGCATCATAATATCCAAAATGAGAAGATCAAAATGTTTCTCTTTGAATATCGCCATGGCTTCCATAGCATTAGGGCAGGGTGTGACAATAAAATCCGGCTCAGGGAGACATCTCGCAATGAGCTGTCTCATAAAACTATCATCATCTACAGCCAGTATCTTGATGGAGGGTGAAGCTTCCATATTTTCTGATAATGAAGGAGGGCTTATGCCAATAGAGCATCCTTCAATACACGGCTATTAAAGCATACATTTCCCAATTTTATAAGCTTTTTCTACTCTATGTTGTTTTTTTTGCGAAGGTTTTTCGCTTCCGGCTGGACATTTCGCTGTCTCTATAGTATGAATATTGCTCGGTTTGCGCTATGAAAACTAAATTGGGTGATCTGTTGGGTGTCTCTCCAGAAGGTCTGGAGAGGTGTGGGGTTTTCAATGCTTTGGTAGACCGAGACAGCTTGGTTTACATGGATCCTCACGCATTGTTAGTGGCCAAATTGCCGGAGCTGCAGGAGGCCTTGGCGCGTTTTCGTCGTTATGCTTCTGGGTTGGTGAGACTTTTGCAAGTTTCAACCAGAAGTGATGATGTCTTTTATTCAGAAGTTGTCAACGAGCTGGCTTTGGGGGATATGAACATCCATTTTTCCCATGCGATCAGCCGGGGGGTCTGTGGGTTGAAACCGGAAATGGGTGCCTCCGTGACATCTACTGCCAGAAAGTTTATACGTGCGGGTATCACAGATACGGAATTGTTCACTTTGATCTTTGTCTTGGAAGGAATTGAGATGAAACGTTCCGGAGCAATGATGGCTAAGGTGATCCTGCCCAACCTGTTTTCATATACCGAGCGTGTAGTGAAGGAACTTAATATTCAAAGTGGCCTTTACCGCCACCAGGGAAAAGCTTACCAGGTTCCGTTCCATCCTCTGGATGGGAAGCCTATCATCCTTATGCCATTAGAACTGCTTTCATTCAAGCCGGTTGCCTATGATTGGAATGAAACAGATATGATATCAGCCGGTAATGATGTGGTGAGAATGATGGTGACTCCTCAGCTGGGAACAAACTGGAAAGCTGCATTTGAAAACTGTTTTCCGTCCGTGGTGAAAAAAGTCATGCTTTTACATCCGTCTTTGATGGGCGATTTGATTCGTCTCTATCGCTCGAAAAAAGGGAATCCCGTGACACCTTCAATGGTAGTTTGATAGGAGAAAGGCGAAGAAGTTAGTTTTGTATGGATGATACCAATGCATTGATAGAGCAGAGAAAGGCGAAATTAGCAGATCTGCTGGATAAAGGGATCAATCCTTTCATGAACAAATTTAAGCCCGATTGCGATATCGGTGTTGCTCGTGAAGGATTTGAAGAGGGAAAAGAGATTCGTTTGGCCGGGCGTATCACAGCTCATCGTGATATGGGCAAAAGCCAGTTTTTTGACATTCGTGATCAGAGTGGACGCATTCAAATCTATGCGCAGAAACAAGTTTTGGGTGATGAGATGTTTGCCGTATTCAAACACCTGGACATGGGGGATTTTGTAGGAGTCCAGGGACATTTTTTTAAAACCCGAACCGGTGAGATCACTGTTAAACTGCAAAACTTTACGATCTTAGCTAAAGCATTGCGTCCCATGCCTGAAAAATGGAATGGTGTTGTGGATACAGAGATCCGTTATCGTCAGCGTTATTTGGATTTGATGTCCAACGAGGACGTGCGGGACGTTTTCATAAAACGCAGCATGATCATCCATGAGATTCGCCAATTCCTGGCAGGTCGTGGATTTATGGAAGTGGAAACTCCGATGATGCAGCCCATACCGGGCGGCGCGGCGGCAGCTCCTTTTATTACTCATCATAACAGCTTGGGGTGCAATTTTTATTTACGTATTGCTCTGGAGCTTTATCTTAAGCGTTTGCTGGTAGGCGGTTTTAACCGTGTGTTTGAGATCGGACGTAATTTCCGCAATGAAGGTTTGGATCGTCGTCATAATCCGGAATTCACGATGATGGAGATATATGAGGCATTCGGAGATTATGAAACAATGATGACATTACTTCAGGATCTGGTCAAACATGTGGCTCAAAAGGTGTTGGGTACTTTAGTCATTGAGACGAAAGACGCGGAAGGCAATGTCGTCAAGAGTATTGATCTAAGAGAATGGAAACGGGTGAAATATAAAGATTTGATCCGTGAAAAAGCGGGACAGGATTGGTTTGATATTACCCCGGAAGAGCGCCGTTCCAGAGCTATTGCGATGGGTGCTGAGATCGGTGATGATTACGAAGATTTTGAGGTGACGAATGGCGTGTTTGAGAAATTGATCGAACCAACGCTGATCCAACCTACATTTGTTACCCATTTACCCAAAGAATTAGTTCCTCTGGCAAAGATCTCTCCTGAAGATCCTTCTGTTGTGGAGGTCTTTGAATGTGATATCAATGGGCAAGAGATCGCTCCTGCCTATTCTGAGCAAAACGATCCAATTGTTCAAAGAGAACGGCTTGAACATCAAGCCGGAGGTGAAAAACAGAAGCTGGATGAAGATTTCCTGGTGGCTTTAGAGCATGGAATGCCTCCGGCCGGTGGTATGGGGATCGGTATTGATCGTCTGGTAATGATGTTGCTGGGGCAGGACAGTATTCGCGATGTATTGCTTTTTCCTCAACTTAAACCCAAAAATTAAATTTTTATCATAAACACAATATATAAATACTATGAAAATCAATCGTAGAAACTTCTTGAAGTCAGCTCTGACATTAGGTGGAGCTGCTGTTGCGTTTCCAACCATCATTCCTTCCAGTGTGCTGGGACGGAATGGAAAGGTCGCGCCCTCCAATCGGGTGTGCATGGCCTTTATCGGCACTGGTAATCAGGGATCTGGTGATATGAACAGCTTCCTGCATGACAGCAGAGTACAAGTTGTTGCCATTTGTGATGTGAACCGTGAGAGTGACGGTTATTGGGATAATACCGTTCGCGGCAGAGAACCTGCCCGTCGCATGGTGGATGGTTTTTATTCAAACAGAAAAGACAGTGGAAACTATAAAGGTTGTGCTGTTTATGCCGATTTTCGTCCGATGATTGCTCGTCCGGATATTGACGCGGTCGAAGTGGCGACTCCGGATCATTGGCATGCCTTGCTGGCTGTGGAATGTATGAAAGCCGGAAAAGCTGTTTATAATCAAAAACCTCTAGCATTAACTATTTGGGAAGGACGTCAAATGGCTAATGCCGCTAAGAAATATGGTACTGTCTTCCAATGCGGCAGTCAGCAGCGTTCTGAAAGAAATTTCCGTTTAGCTTGTGAATTTGTTCTCAACGGCGGTATTGGCAAACTTCACACTGTGAAGTGTGGTCTGCCGGGTGGATGGCCTGATTTTGGTAAGAGTGCCCAGTTTAAGACTCCGACCGAAGTTCCCGATGGGTTCAATTATGATTTCTGGTTAGGACCTGCACCGGCAGCCCCGTACTGCAAAGGTCGTGTTGGTGTGAACTTCCGCTGGATCCGTGATTACTCCGGTGGCCAGATTACTGACTGGGGCGGGCATCATCCTGATATTGCTCAATGGGGTATGGGTACACAGTACACAGGCCCGGTCGAAGTGTTGAATGCTAAAGGTTCTTGTCCGAAAGACGCACTTTATAATACATTTACAGAGTACTATTGCGAATATATGTATGACAATGGAGTTCGCATGATCATCAGTGACAAACTGGAAGGCGGTGTGACTTTTGAAGGTACGGATGGCACTGTTTGGGTCAATCGTGGTGGTTTACGCACAACGGATAAAGCTGGAAATAAGATAGATCTCTATGAATTAGAGGAAGACGAATTCAAGGTGAAGCTTTATCAGAGTGATAACCATTACCGGAATTTCATTGATTGCATTTACACCGGCAATGAGTGTATTGCTCCCGCGGAAGTAGCGCATCGTTCGATCACACTTTCTCATTTGGGCAATATCGCGATGACTCTGGGTGCCAGCAAACTGAAGTGGGATCCTGTCAAAGAAGAATTTATTGGCAACGATGATGCCAATAAGATGCTCAAACGCGAGTATAGAGAACCTTGGGTGTTGAAGGTGTAGTTGCTTGTCAGGAACTGATTTCGTTAATAAACAAGATCAGCTTGAGAATCTACTTAAACTCATTGAATTAGCTCCGTGGGTCAGTTTGGACACGGAAGCTAATTCAATGTATGGGTATCCGGAAAAGGTCTGTCTTATACAGCTCAGTACGGAGTCTGTTGATTCTATAGTTGATCCGTTAGCTAAAGGGCTGGATGTTATGCCCTTGTTGAAGCTGTTAGAAAAAAAGCCGCTCATTATGCATGGAGCGGATTACGATCTTCGGCTTCTTTATAAAGGGTATAAGTTCAGACCTCGGCAACTGTTTGATACGATGCTTGCCGGCAAACTGCTGGGTGAGGAATCCTGCGGTTTGGCCAGTTTATGTGAATCCTATTTGGGCATTCACCTTATCAAGAAGTATCAGAAAGCGGATTGGGGACGCAGACCTATCCCTGAAGATTATCTCAGCTACGCCATCAAAGATGCGTTCTATCTGAATGAGCTAAAACTTCGGCTGGAAAAACGTTTACTGCAATGTGGACGGTTGGAGTGGCATAGACAGAATTGTCAGCGGCTGATCAAAGATTGTACACATCCTGCGAAATCAGAGCCTTCAAGAGAATGGCGTATAGGGGGCTGCGAGAATTTTTCACGTCGGGAACTGGGAATTTTAAGGGAGCTTTGGTATTGGAGAGAAGCGGAAGGTATTCGCAACTGCCGTCCTCTCTTTTTTATAATGAGACCCGATCTGTTGGTGAAAATAGCTAAAGCCGCTGCCGCTAATAAGAAATATACCCATTTACTTCCACGCTATTCACCCAGTATCAAAGGACGGCTTCTGCAAACGATCAGTAACGCTCAAAAGATTCCGGCAAAGAAACTTCCAATGTATTTGCGAAGAGAGAATCAGCGTTTTACTCCTCTTCAACAGCATCAGTTGGAATATATTACAAAGGTTCGAGATGAACGGGCGGCTTCCTTGAAAATGGATCCGGTTCTGATTGCCAGTCGAGCGGATCTTGTGGGATGCATTCGTGATCAGCAGGCATGTCATCTAACAGAGTGGCAGAAGGAGGTATTGGGTTTTGTAAAAGATGAGTCCGGAAAACTTTATCTGCAGTTCCCGGATTTCCAGATACCATCGGAGTCTTTGACAACTAAAAAGAAATCATCGACCTCCCAAACGAGCAGCTCAGGGAAGAAGGTTGAGAAGAAAACACCACCTGAAAAGGAAGAAAATCATAAGATACAATTATCGGAGAATCAGAAAAAAACGATTTATCATCCTGCTTTTGCTAAGAAGAAAGAGAAAGTCATCCAGGGTGGACAGTCTAAAGTGGAACAGCCTCTGCAGAAACAAGAGAAGAGAAATAAAAAGAAAATTCATAAAAAGTAAATCGCCTCATTTATAACAGCTGTTTACCGCGGAAGGATGAAGCGGTAAATAGCTTGCTTTTAGGTAAGTTTACGGGTAAGATAAGGACGTTTGTAGGGGGAGATCCCCATCTCTGTCACATGAATGAGATATACACCATTGCGAAGAATAGCTTTATGGAGCTACTTCGGCAGCCTGTTTTTTTGATTTTAACGGCAGCCGCGAGTGCCTTCATTGTCTTTCTGGCTGTGACTCCGTATTTTGGTTTGGGAGATGATGTCAAGTTAGTCAAAACCAGTACGATGGCTGTTCTTTTAGTCGCAGGGTTGTTTACAGCGGTGATTTCCGCAACGAGTTCTCTTGCCGATGAATTGAAAGGTGGAACAGCGCTGGCAGTATTGTCCAAACCTGTAAGCCGCTTATCATTTTTGTTAGGTAAGCTGCTGGGTGTATGTGGCGGTCTGGTTGTGATGGTTTACATTAACGCGATCGCGATTTTGTTGGCCAGCCGAATGGGATATGACGCTTATGGTGCAACAGACAAGGTAGGAATGACGATTTTCTACTTGGCCATGATGCTGGCATTTGGGATCGCGGCGTTTATTAACTATTTTCTGGAGAGAAATTTTGTATCCAACGCGGTGGGTGCGCTGCTGGTGATGCTGACCTTAGCGTTTATTCTGATCAGCTTTTTTGATGAACACTGGATGGTACAGAAATTTGCCGAAGGCACAGATTGGAACATGGTTCCTGCGATTATTTGCTTGTTGTTTATGTTATGGCTGATCGTGGCGCTGGCGATTGCCTGTTCAACTCGTTTGGATGCCGTAGCGACATTGTCAGTATGTATTATTTTTTTAATGGTTGGTTTGGTGTCAGATCATTTCTTTGGTAGACTGGCGGATGCGGGCTCCTGGATAGGAACCGTCTTATATACGGTGATACCTAACTGGCAAAATTTCTGGCTGGCTGATGCGATTGAAGGGGAGAAAGGGATTCCCTGGTTGTATATTGGTCATGCTTTTACATATATGGCCTGCTTTATGGCGGCTGTGATTGCGATCGGTCTTTGTATGTTTGATAACCGAGAGCTGAGTTAGAATCATTTTAAGATTTTATGGAAAAAAGTGTTGAAAAGATTGGTCTTATCAATCTGCTGACTCTGTTTCTTGTAGGCGGAGGCGCGGGTTGGATGGCTTATTACAGCGGCTCGCTTACTGTGTTGATTGGTGTTGTATTTATTGCCATGGGACTGTTGGTGGGGTGCGTGAATTATTTTCAGATGCGGCTGCATGTCCGGGAATGGAATGAGCATCTTGAAATGGAAGAGCTGAAGCGGGATTCCGCTAAGTCTGCTTTATTTGGGACAGATACAGAACTTTATCCCGCAAGACGTGCTCGTGAGCAGTTTGAAAAGTTTTTTATTCCGGCTTTTACTTCTATTCTGGCTATTGGACAGGGAATCACTGCCTGGTATTTGTGGAGTAAGATCGATGAATTAGAAAATCTGGCTCTTGACAAGGCGTTACTGACAATGGCCTTGTTGGGTGTGCTGGGACTGCTGCTTTTCATTGTGGGGCGCTATGCCGCGGGACTTTCCCGTATAGCCCGGCAAAGACTTCTGCAAGCAAGTGCCAGTTATTTGATGCTGGGGTCTGTTCTCTGTTTGATCGCGACTTTGGTAGAGTGTGTTGCCTGGTTTGGGTATCCGGGGACAGATCGTATTGTAGCTAAGATACTGATTGCGTTCCTGGGGATCGTTGCCATCGAAACGATTTTAGGACTGATCATGGAAATTTATCGTCCTCGCCAGAAGGGGCAAGAAGGTCGGGTTCTTTATGAAAGCCGTTTGATTGGTTTACTGGGACAGCCTGACGGATTGATCCGTACAGCAGCGGAAGCTCTTGATTATCAATTTGGTTTTAAAGTTTCTGAAACCTGGTTCTATCGTTTCCTGGAAGGTGCGTTAGCCTGGATCGTTTTGGCTCAGTTGACACTGTTATTCCTGAGTTCTTCCATTGTGGTAATTTCTCCCAATGAAGAAGCTGTGTTGGAGCGTTTTGGAAAGCCGGTCGAGGGACGTGAGATCCTTACAAGCGGTTTCCATCTGAAATACCCTTGGCCGATCGATAAGGTTTATCGCTGTTCAACTCGTGAGATCAAAACTATTTATGTCGGGTTTGAAGAAGGAGATCAGAAACCTGTTGGGACAGAAGTTATATTGTGGACTCGTTCCCATTTTAAAGAAGAATTTAATATGCTGGTCGCCAGCAAAGATGTAGCTAAACTTCAAGATGGAGCTTCTTCCGAGCAGGCAGTACCGGTGAACTTGCTTTCTGTGAATATCCCCGTGCAGTATCGTGTGAAAGATATAAAATCATGGCTGCTGAAAAATGCAGACTCCGCGCGCCAGCTTGAAAATGCGGCTAATCGTGAAGTTATCCGTTATCTGGTCAATGTGGATGTAGAAGAAATCATGGCGGAAGGCCGTATGAAAGCTGCGGAAGAGATCAAAGATCGTATTCAGAAGAATGTTGAGGATTTGGGTGTAGAGGTGACCTTTGTTGGTTTGGAAGGAATCCATCCGCCGATCAAAGTCGCGGATGCTTATGAAGAGGTGATCGGTTCTTTGCAGCAAAAGGCGACAAGTATATTAGAAGCTGATGCGTATGCCGCGGTCAAACTTCCGACATCTCATGCGGAGGCAACCAATATCGTTTTATCTGCAATGAGTTTGGGGCAGAGTAAGACGAATCGTGCTTATGCTCAAGCTCAAAGCTTTAAGAATCAGCAAACAGCATGGAAATCATCACCTTCTGTTTATACTCAGCGTTCCTATCTGGAGACATTAGCCAATTCAACCAAGGACGCCCGGAAGTTTGTTATTGGCTCAACTAACAGCAAGGAAACGATTTGGGTGAATTTGGAAGATCGTTTGAACAAGGATTTGTTCAGGGATTTGGATGTTGATAATACGAAGTAAGGAATATACCCCATTTAGAATAAAAGCATGAAAAATCGTAAAGCAATTAGTTTAGTGACCGGATGTGTCTTGGCCATTATTTTCGCACTGATGATGTTTGCTTTTCAGGTGCGACAGACCGACACCGTGGTCGTAACAACTTTTGGTAAGTATTCAAGCAGTATTACCGAACCAGGGCTCTATTGGAGGATGCCGTGGCCGATCCAGAAAGTTCATCGTTTTGACAAACGTTTGCAAAACTTTGAACGTGTTTTTGAGCAGACTTCAACCAAAGATGCCATCAATATCCTGGTGACTGTTTTTGGTGGATGGAAAGTGGCCGAACCGCGTCTTTACCTGGAGAGTTTGAATGGTGATAAACTGAAAGCTGAAGCTGCTCTGGAACCCCTGATCCGCAACTCCAAAAACGCGGTCATTGGTCAACATCAGTTTTCTGATATTATTTCGACCAATGATGCCAGCATTCAATTTGACCAGATCGAGGCAGCTATCCTGGCTGGAGTCAAAGAAAAGGCAGCCTCGTCCTATGGTATTGATGTGGAGTTTGTAAGGATCAAACAGCTGGGATTGCCGGAGAGTATCACTACAAAGGTGATGGATCGTATGCGCGCTGAACGCGAAACCCGGGTGAGACAGTTCCAGGCTGAGGGTGAGAAAGAAGCACGTGTGATTCGTTCCCGCGCGGATAACGAGGCCAACCGCATTTTGGCAGAAGCCAACGCTAAAGCTATTGAAATCGAGGGTGAAGCAGAGGCTGAGGCTTCAAAATACTATGAAGTGCTGGAACAGAATCCGGATTTGGCGATTTTCAATTTTCGCAGAAATGCTTTGGAAAATTCTCTGAAGGATCGTACCACCTTGATTATTGATTCACAGACAACACCTTTTAATTTGCTGAAATCAAATAGCACGAATGGCAGTGTTTCTGTAGTTCCTGCTCCGGAAAAGTAAGACAGCACAACATGAGTGATAAACTGGAAAACAGCATCAAAGAGCTGATGAAGAACCGCCAAAGCGGCCGGAAGGATATTTCCTCTATTCCGCCACCGCCGGACGATGCCGGAACTCGTGCTTTGGGCGAGGCTTTGGACAGCAGCTTTAAAATTGTAAAGTTGATCATTGTTGGTTTGGTGGTCGCTTTCATTTACAGTTTGACCTTTTCGGTACAACCGGATGAAATCGCCGTCAAGCTGAGATTTGGCAAGCCGGTTGGTGTAGGTGAAGAACAGATACTGAAGCCGGGACTGCATTGGGCACTTCCGTATCCAATCGAGGAAGTGGTTCGTATTTCTGTAGGACAGAGCCGCACAGTGTTGTCCACTGGGGGATGGTATCCTATTGATCCGGAGGATGAAAAATTAGGGAAACTGCCTCCGGCACTCAACTATTTGCGTCCCTTGGCAGATGGATACGTGATTTCCGCAGATGGAAATGTGATGCATGCGCGCGCAACGATGAAGTATCGGCTGAATCCTAATATGGCTCTGAATTATGAGTTTGATTTTACGGATCCAACAAATCTGCTTCAGAACATACTAAATAATTCTATTTTCTATGCCGCGGCACATCATACCGCAGAGGATGCCATTTATAAGGATCAGATAGCATTCAATGAGTCTGTGCGTCAGAGGGTAGCCTTGCTGGTACAGGAATACAAAGTGGGTGTGACAGTGGAAAGCATTGATGTTCAAACCAGTCCGCCGCTCTCTGTGCGGGATTCTTATGATCAAGTGTTGAGCGCTCAGCAGGAAGCTCGTACTGCCGTGAATCAGGCTGAATCCTATGCAAGAACAACGGTCAATGCGGCTCAGGGACAGGCTTCCACTATTTTAGCTGATGGTGTTACACGCAGTAACCAAATCGTTCGCATGATGGCTTCGGAAGCAAAGTCATTCTCTGAACAACTTCCTTATTATGAAAAGAATCCGGAATTGTTTAAAGAACGCCTGATGGCGGAAACGATGCAAACTATTTTGACCAATTCCGATGATACCTTTTATATTCCGCCTCGTGATGGGGTAGAACGTGAATTGCGGATACAGCTTAATCGAGAGCAGATGAAGTCTCAGCGTGAGAAGGATAAAGCAAAATCTGCCACGGACAGTGTTTCAACTCCGACTCCAACACGCAGAAGATAAAACAGGAATTAAGATATAATGGAATCTAAACATCATTCTCACGACGATCACAAAGAGTGTTGTCATCATCATGATGAACATGATCACTGCAAATGCGGAGATCATCACCATCATGAGCATGGCTCTTCCTGCAGCTGCGGGCATGATCATGAGCATACTTTGCTGCCTATCCAAGTGACTCTGGCAGGGGTGCTTTTTATTGTCAACTCGTTTGTGTTAGATCGCTTTTATGGTTCGGACAGTATGCTTTCTGCGATGAGTGCTTTGATAGGGGCATTGATCATGGGGGTGCCCATTGTCTGGACTTCGATCAAAGATCTATTCAAAGGTGTACTAAGCATCAATGAGTTAGTGACTTTGGCCGTCATGGCGGCGTTTGCGTCCGGTAATTATCAAACAGCGGGTATTGTGGCTTTCTTTATGCTGCTGGGCGAGATCATTGAAATGCGGACGGCGGATGGAGCCAGAAAGTCCATAGAATCTCTGATCAAGCTGGCTCCCACAAAAGCGCGCCGACTTTTAAAAGATGGAACGGAAGAAGAAGTTCCGGTCAGTATGCTGCAGATCGGGGATGTGGTACGTGTACGTCCCGGTGATAATGTTTCGGCTGATGGTGTGATCGTATCTGGACAAGGTTCTTTCAATCAAGCGAATATCACAGGCGAATCATTGCCGGTGGATAAGAAACCCGGTGATGAAGTCTTCGCGGGTACACAGAATTTGACAGGTGTGCTGGAGATCCGGGTTTCCCGTGCCGGACAAGATACAACTTTGGGGCAAGTTCACAATCTGATCCTGGCGGCAGAGAAAACACGTTTGCCTATTTTGCGCATTATTGACCAGTATATGCAGTATTACACACCGATGGTGTTAGTTATTGCGACATTGGTTTGGGCTTTTACGTTTGATCT
Source organism: Verrucomicrobiota bacterium (assembly GCA_016283885.1). GTDB lineage: Bacteria > Verrucomicrobiota > Verrucomicrobiia > Limisphaerales > UBA1412 > UBA1412. Next base: position 2,901 of record JAEENR010000199.1, on the reverse strand, counting down.
GGAACGTGTGATCGCAGTTTTGATCGTTGCATGTCCCTGCGCTTTTATTTTGGCAACGCCAAGCGCTATGGTGGCAGCTCTTTCAGCTGCCGCGCGTTTAGGTATTTTGATCAAAAATGTCAGTGATATCGAATTGGCCGCTCGTATCAACGCGTTTGTGTTTGATAAGACAGGCACACTGACCCAGGGCAAACTGATCGTGAATCGTCTTTATCCTGTCGAAGGAGTTCAACCTGCTGAATTGCTGCAAATTGCGGCTTCTGCAGAAAAGTACAGCAATCACCCTACGGCCAAGGCGATCAATCTCCTTGCAAAAGAGGCGGAAATAGAACTTTCTGAGCCGTCGGATTTTTCTGAAACAGCGGGACGCGGTGTCAGCGCGAAAGTGGAAAACATGGCGGTAATCATTGGCAGATCTCAGTGGCTGAAAGATAACGGGGTTTCGGGTGATTTTTTAAATTCTGTTGATTTGAATGAGGCTGAAGGGTTTAGCGTTTTATTTGTAGCCCGTGATGGTCAGTTCATTGGCTGGATCGGTTTGCAGGATGAAACTCGCGCGGAAGCTAAGGAATCCCTGGCAGATCTCATGCAGAACGGAGTTCGCCGTATTGCCATGGTGACTGGTGACCGTCGTCCGGTGGCGGCGCGTGTGGCTAAGGAAATCGGTTGTGAAGAAATCGTTGCCGAATGTCTGCCTCAAGATAAAGTTGAGTTTGTAACGATGATGCGTGAGCGCGGATATCGTGTGGCGGTCGTGGGTGATGGTGTGAATGACGCGCCTGCTTTAGCCGCCGGTGATGTTGGTATTGCGATGGGTGCCGCCGGCAGTGAAGTTGCTATCAATTCTGCTACGATCGCACTGATGAATAACGATTTGAAACGTTTGCCCTTCCTGGTAAAGCTTTCTCGTTCTACTCGTTCTGTGATCAATCAGAATTTCCTCTTTGGTACGCTTTTCATTATCTTCGGATTAGGCTTTGCGTCTTGGGGCTACATCAATCCTATCGTGGCTGCTTTGCTCCATAACGCGGGATCATTACTGGTTGTCTTTAACAGTGCCCGTCTGGTTCGTCAAGGTGAGGAACTGGATGGGATCCAAATCGGTGAGGCATCCAGCGGTACACATACCGAGTAAAACTGAAATATGTTGTTTATAAAAAAGCGGAGCTGATGCTCCGCTTTTTCGTTAAAGATGCGGCTGCTTACAAATTGATCCACAATCCATCCCAGGCCAGAAAGATATTGGGATGTTTTTTGCTGATTTGAGCCTGATGGACATCGTGATCATAAGCATGAGTCAAGTGGGTGAGATAAGTGGTTTTAGCCTGGATACGTTCCGCTGCCGCAGTCGCTTCCTCCAGATTCATGTGGGTGGGATGAGGCTTGATGCGCAATCCATCTAAAACAGCGACTTCCACTCCTTTGACATCTTCAATGACATTATCAGGAATATATTTGCAATCAGTTAAATAAGCTAACTTTTTGATCCCGTTTTGGATAAAAAGATAGCCGCAGGATGTGATATAGATATGATCCAGGAGCTGAGGACGAACAGTCAGATCTCCTAATTGAAATTCGGAGGTTACAATATGGGGTTCAGGAACGAAATATCCGTGAGGATGAGGACCTTCTCTGAAGGCATAAAAAAAGATTTTACGAAGCAGATCCATACTTTGCTGGATGGCGTACACGGGCAGGGGCTGATCTCCCCGGATATCGCAGAAACGCCGGCAGTCATCCATTCCCATAATGTGGTCCGCATGCGCGTGAGTGATCAGTACCGCGTCCAGCCATTTGATTTTTTCTCTCAGCAGCTGAAGACGAAATTCCGGCGGTGTATCGATCGTAAAAGCTATTTTCTCAGTTTCGACATAGATGGCAGGGCGCAGCCGGTGATTTTTGGGGTTAGCCAGAAACTCCGGTGGATAGTCTTTGGCAATAACAGGGACTCCCTGTGATGTGCCGCTTCCAAGAAAACAGAATCTAAACATAGGTGTGCGTAAAATGGTTGAAAATGGAGAATAACCTTTCTCCATGCTGACATTCAGAGTTGAAAATGAAGTGCCTTTTGTTCATATAATAGCACGCACACGAATTATGTGCCCGGATGTAGGAATTGTGAATTAAAAATTGCTCAAATCATGCTGACATATCTACGAGTAAAGAACTTGGCATTGGTAGATGATCTATCTATCGAACCGGGGTCGGAGTGCAATATCATCACGGGAGAGACCGGAGCCGGTAAATCTGTTTTGATGGGCGCGTTAGGTTTGGCTCTGGGACTGCGCGGCGATAAGGGGATGATCCGCACCGGGATGGATCAAGCTGTGGTGGAGGCGGTATTTGATGTCCATTCTATGCTGGATATGATCGCTCCATTTCTGGAAGAAAAGGGGATCGAACCTTGTGAAGAGGGAATGCTTCGGGTCAAACGTTCCATGAGCACAGTAGGAACTAATCGTCAATTTATCAATGGAACTCCGGTATCCGTCTCCATCCTGGCTGCTTTGGGTGATGAACTTGTGGATATCCATGGCCCCAATGAACATCAGTCTCTGTTGTATCCCTTAAAACAGCTGCAAATACTGGATTCGTTTTGCTGTGCCCGTTCGGACTCACTTTCTAAAAAATCAAACGGAACTTATCATTCGATCCTTCTGGAGTATAAAGACTGCCTGAAAAAACTGCGTCTTCTGGAATCCAAGCGCAAAGAATTGGTTGTAGATGAACAGGTTTATCGGCAGCAGCTGGATATGCTGCGGTATCAGGTGAAGGAAATCGACTCTGCTGCTGTGGATGAAGAAAAAGATTCACATCTGGAAGACAGATACACACGAGCGACTCATGCCGCGGATATTTTGAAATTGATCCAGACCGGGATAAATCTTTTATCTGAAGAGG
>JAEENR010000198.1 GCA_016283885.1 Verrucomicrobiota bacterium | reverse complement strand
CTCTACGGCAAGGTGGAAGAAGTCCCGCAAAACGAAAACACGCCATTCCATCCCTACTCTCCTTATGCTGTGGCCAAGCAGTACGGCTTCTGGATCACCAAAGAATACCGCGAAGCCTATAATATGTTCTGCTGCTCCGGTATCCTTTTCAACCACGAAAGCGAACGCCGAGGAGAAACTTTTGTCACACGCAAGATCACACTGGCCGCCTCCCGTATCCGCCAGGGCAAACAGGAAAAGCTCTACCTGGGCAATCTCTCTTCCCTGCGCGACTGGGGCTATGCCAAGGATTATGTGCAGTGCATGTGGCTGATCCTTCAGCACAACAAGCCGGAAGATTTTGTTATCGCCACCGGTGTGCAGCACAGTGTACGGGAATTCTGCCAGCTGGCTTTCCACTACGCGGGCATCGAGCTGGAATGGCAGGGCAAAGGCATTGACGAGAAAGGCATCGACAAAGCCACCGGCAAAGTGCTGGTCGAGGTCAGTCCCGATTTCTACAGACCCACCGATGTGGTCAACCTGTGGGGCGATCCCACCAAGGCCAGAAAGGAACTTGGCTGGAATCCGACTCAGACCAGTTTTGAGGATCTGGTTCGGATCATGGTGGAACATGATATGAAGAAAGTCGCCGTGGAACGCGCTCAGGAACATATACACACGAATCTGGTGGAATATCTCGAAAAGGGCATTATCAAGTAACATGGAGAAAAACGCGAAAATCTACGTTGCCGGACACCGGGGCATGGTCGGATCGGCCATCATCAGAGAACTGCAAAGACAAGGCTATACCAATCTTGTTACACGCACTCATAAGGAGCTGGACTTGACCCGACAGGACGCGGTAGAAAAATTCTTTGAAACCGAAAAGCCGGAATATGTCTTTCTGGCCGCGGCCAAAGTGGGCGGCATCGTGGCCAACCAAAGCGCCCTGGCGGATTTCATGTACGATAATATGATCCTGGAGATGAACGTGATCCACAGTGCCTGGCAGAACGGATGCAAAAAGCTGGAGTTCCTCGGTTCCTCCTGCATCTATCCCCGTATGGCTCCGCAACCCATGAAGGAAAACTGTCTGCTGACCAGCGAGCTGGAAAAAACGAATGAAGCCTACGCCCTGGCAAAGATCTCCGGGCTGAAATACTGCGAATTTCTCAACAGGCAGTACGGCACCGACTACATCTCCGTTATGCCGACCAATCTGTACGGTCCCAATGACAATTATCATCCGGAACACAGCCACGTCCTGCCGGCTTTGATCCGCCGTTTTCACGAGGCGAAAGTCGAAGGCAAGGACTCCGTCACTTGCTGGGGTGATGGTTCCCCGCTGCGGGAATTCCTTTATGTGGACGATTTAGCAGATCTGTGTGTATTCCTGATGAACAATTACAGCGGCAATGAGACTGTAAATGCCGGCACCGGCAAGGAGCTGACCATCAAAGCGCTCACCGAGCTGGTCGCCAAAGTCATCGGCTACAAAGGGCAGATCCTCTGGGATCCCTCACGGCCGAACGGTACACCGCGCAAACTCCTGGACGTGAGCAAAGCCGCAAAACTGGGCTGGAAATACAAGACCGAACTGGAAGATGGCATCCGGCTGAGTTATCAGGATTTCCTCAATAACCCCATGCGGGCTGAGAGGTAAAACATCAAAGAACCACAGATCGCCGCCGGTCTGCGAAGGCAAGCCCGCAAGCTCATTCTGCTCTCTTTTTCATAGAATCAAGCTGACGCGGCACCGCGCTCCCGGTGAACATCTGTGGTTCATTTATTTTTGGAAACTTCTTCCAGAAAGTTTTCGCACAAAGCCACATTCCCCCACTGCCAGTATTTGGTTTCTTCTCTTTCCATGGCTTTGTATGTATTGGAGCGGTAGAATTCTTTTAAAAGACGCAGTTCCGGAGTATTTGTCTTTCTGGACAGCATCGCTACTATATTCGCCACTTTAGCCGGCAGCAGCAAATACAGATTATTCTGTGTAACAAGGGATCTCATACTTTTATCGCTTCACAAAATCTCAAACACTCCAATGCTTTTTCCGTATGAAAAAGCACTTGATCTACTAATTTGTATGCTTTTAACTCATTGATAAGTTCCGATTTATTGATAAAGCCGCTCTCAAAGAGTGTCAGAGATGTATAGACTCTGTCATTTGCAACAGGCCCCATGACGATATCATAATCATGTTTAAACTGATCTTTGCTTCTGTTGCTGATAATAAAGTCGACCCACTCCTCTGTTGGAGCTGTAAATTTCAAAATCTTGTAATGGGAAGATGAAAGAATACTTTCTTCAAACTCAAACTCATTGACATAACCAAAACGATGGTTTGTGTTTTTCAATCGAATAGCCACCCAGCGGCGAGCTTGAGTCAAACTGGACGTTGTATAAAAGCCACTCCCAAAATCTAAAGTTCTGTCACTTTCCAGTATTTTAGGAACTTTTACAACTTCCAAACTTCCATGATACAGCTTCATTTCTTTTCCTGCCGATTCCGAATAAACTCTTCTATATCTTCCACCAGATAAGCCGCGGCCTGTGTATGCAAAGGTTCATAACCCTCTTGCAGATAAGAGAACACATCATACTTTTCAAACAGATCCATCACTTGATCTGTATCCAAATGATGCCGTTTCTTATACTGTTCAAAACAAAAAGCAACGAACTCGATCGTTTTACTCTTACAGTCCATTGTTGATTCCATCGGTGTCATCTTCTCCAGCTTTTATGTCGGGAATCCTAAGACTCTCAACGCTAAAACCTAACAGATTCTTTTTACTTTTCAAGCACTATCTTCCCTTTTTCCGCGAAACAAAAAAGCCCCTGACTTGCTCAGAGGCTTTTTTATCGAAAAAGGTGTGTTTTAATCTCTAAAATACAGGTCGCGTGTATAGACCTTGTCCATCGCGCCTTCCAGCTCCGGATTGTAGCGGTTGGCAATGATCACATCGCTGATCTTTTTGAACTCCTCAATATCTCTTACAACCCTGTTATTGAAGAACTTATCTTCTTTCATAGTCGGCTCGTAAATAACCACTTCGATATCCTTGGCGCGGATGCGTTTCATCACGCCTTGAATCGAGGACTGGCGAAAGTTGTCGCTGCCCGATTTCATGGTCAGACGATAAACGCCCACGATCTTCGGGTTCTTAGCGATAATCTGTTCCGCAATAAAATCTTTTCGGGTCCCATTGGCAGCCACCACGGCACTGATCATCTTCTGTGGGATCCCCTCGTAATTCGCCAGCAGCTGTTTGGTATCCTTGGGCAGACAATAGCCGCCGTAGCCAAAGGACGGATTGTTGTAATGGGTGCCGATGCGTGGATCCAGGCCGATGCCCTCGATGATGCTCTTGGCATCCAGTCCCTTCACGGCGGCATAAGTATCCAGCTCATTGAAGAACGAGACACGCAGCGCCAGATACGTATTGGCAAAGAGTTTCACGGCTTCCGCTTCGGTCGTGTTCATAAAGCGGACCTCGCTGTCCTTTTTGATCGCGCCTCCTTGCAGCAGCTCTACAAAGGTATGCGCCGCCTGCTCCAGCCGTCTGTTGCCCACAGGCACTCCCACGATGATGCGCGACGGGAAGAGGTTGTCATACAGCGCGCGACCCTCGCGCAGGAACTCCGGCGAAAACAGTAGATTATCGCACGCGTATCTTTTACGGGCTTTTTCGGTGAACCCGACCGGGATCGTGGATTTGATCACCATGACGGCGTTGGGATTCTCCGCTGTGACCAGCTCGATCACGCTTTCCACACTGCTGGTGTCGAAGTAGTTCTTGCCGGGGTCATAATTCGTGGGCGTGGAGATGATAACGATTTCCGCGCTTTTCACGGCGCTTTTTCCATCTGTCGTGGCCGTCAGGTTCAGCTGTTTCGTGCTGAGATATTCTTCGATCTCCTTATCGACGATGGGGCTTTTCTTTTGATTGATCAAAGCCACCTTCTCCGGGACGATGTCCACAACGGTGACTTCGTTGTTCTGGGCTAACAAAACTGACAGGGATAATCCTACATATCCCGATCCAAATACGGTTATTCTCATTAATCTTTTCTTGCACCACCGCTCCCATTTCTCTTTCTGTTCGGTTATTTGGAGCCGTGGTCATCATGCTCCGGGCAGATCTGTTTTTGGTTATATAACAGCTTCGGCCTCAGCACTCGTTCCCATGCCTCTTCTATTTCAATCTCTGTCAATACAATCCGCATGGCTGAGTTCCACTTTTCCATCGCTATTCCCATCTCTGTGAAATAGTTGGATGGTTGAACTCATTCACTTTATATCCTTTCCTGTGGGTGCTTCCCTATGGAAAACTAAAAAACGCTTCAGATCAAGCATTTACAAAACAACTTCATCTGAATATCAGATCCTCCGCCTGCGCGGAGAGAATAGACTTTGTCCGCCCGCGACATCCCGCGGACAACCTTTTTTAATCAAATCTCCTTCTTTTGTAAAGCTTTATTCTTTTATCAAATCATTTCAAAACTTCTTTGAGATATTTACCAGTGATGCTTTCAGGGTTCGTTATGATCGCCTCCGGTATTCCGGCCGCAACGATTCTGCCGCCTTCCGTGCCGCCGCCGGGTCCCATGTCGATCACATAATCACTGTTGGCGATGATGTCCAGGTCATGTTCGATGACGATGACGGTAGCTCCGGCCTCGACCAGCTGATGAAAAACAGAAAGAAGTACTTGCACGTCCAGCGGATGCAGACCGATAGTCGGTTCATCAAAGACAAAGACCGCGTCTTCCTGGGTCCTGCCCATTTCGGAGGCTAGTTTCAAACGCTGAGCTTCCCCGCCGGAGAGCGCCGGAGTATCCTCCCCCAGTGTCAGATAACCCAACCCCAATCCCTGCAGAACAGAGAGGTTTTCTTTTATCTTCCGGGAGGAGGAAAAAACGGTAATAGCTTCGTTCACAGTCATTTTCATCAGTTCTGGCAGTGAGTATCCTTTTTCGGATTTCCGAGGCATCCATAAAATGTGATCCGCGTCCCTGCCATATCGGGAGCCGCCGCAGTCCGGACAGTAGATCGTTACATCTGGAAGGAACTGGACATCCAAGGATATCTGACCTGTACCATCGCAGATCGGACAGCGAAGAGAACCTGTGTTGTAAGAGAAGGCATTCGCGCCCAGTTTTTTCTCTTTTGCGTCTTTTGTCGCCGCAAAGAGTTTCCTCAAATCGTCCATTACCCCGCTGTAGGTGGCCACCGTGGAGCGGATATTGATCCCGATCGGTGTTGCATCGATCAGATTGGCACGCAGTATCCCGTCAGCGATGATCTTCACAACGTGGGACGGCAGTTTTCTACCAGCGATCTTTGCCTGGAGCGCCGGTATAAGACTCTCCAGAACCAAAGTTGTCTTGCCGGAACCGGAAACCCCGGTCACCGCCACCAGTCGGCCTCTGGGAATATCCAGAGAAAGCTTGCACACGGTATGGATCGGATTCGTTTCCAGATGGATGGAACCATGGACAAATAGTTCTTTTCGGGAGGCTCGCTTCCGAGTCAAAACGTTTTCAGCTCCAGTAATAAATCCGGCAATTTTAGATTGGGGAGTCTTTGCCACTTTTGCCACAGTTCCCTGCGCAAGGATCCTCCCACCATCCTTCCCGGCCAAGGGTCCCATTTCGATCAGATGATCCGCCTGACGGAGTACCTGTACATCATGATCTACAAGAATGACAGAATTGCCATCGGCAATCAGGCTGTCCACGACCTGAATCAGTCCATCTATGTTGGAGGGATGAAGTCCGATGCTCGGCTCGTCCAGAACATACAGAACACCCGTTGTTTCGTTGCGGACAGCTCTGGCAAGCTGCACCCGCTGGCGCTCACCGGTAGAAAGCGTACTGGTGGCACGATCCAGAGAGAGATACCCCAGCCCCAGATCTTTTAATCTTTTCGCGTTATCGGTAAAAGAACGGATGATGCTGTCAGCCATTGGGTGCATTTCTTTGGGAAGTGTTTTAGGTACTGTACTGACCCAGACCATCAGTTCATCCAGGGTCATCGATGTGGCTTCAGCAAGATTTTTCCCGGCCAGCATTGTTGAACGTGCTTTTGCGGAAAGTCTTGTACCGCCACAGTCCGAGCAGGATGCTTCGTGCAGAAACCGTTCCACTCGTTTCATCCCCTTTTCATCTTTAACCTTGGAAAGGGCATTTTCGACCGTATAGATGGCGTTGAAATATGTAAAATCCATTTCTCCTGCTGCACCACTGGTCTGGTTTTGATAGATCATGTGGTGTTTGACCGGCTTACCATAAAAGACAATGTCGCGTTCCTTTTTTGTCAGTTCTTTAAACGGCACATCCGTGCGCACCCCCAGTTCCCTTGCAATGTCCTTCATTAGTGACCACATCAGCGTCTGCCACGGCAGCACAGCGCCCTCCTCAATGGAAAGCGATTCATCGGGAACCAACGTTGATTCATCCACTGTGCGCACAATGCCCGTTCCCTGGCAAGTCGGGCAGGCCCCTTCGGAGTTAAACGCCATTGCCTCCGCACCGGGACCGTAAAACTCTTCACCACAAACCTCGCAGCGAACAGGCATCATCAGCGCCACCGCCATGCTTGGAGGCGCGAGATGACCGTTTGGACAGGGATGACAACCCAAACGGGAGAACATGAGCCTCAAACTGTTTAGAAGTTCTGAAGCTGTCCCAAAGGTACTGCGAATGCCCGGTACACCTGGTCTTTGGTGCAGAGCCAGCGCAGCCGGAACATGACGGACTTCATCCACATCCGCCCTGCCGCTCTGAGTGATCCTTCGTCTGGTATAAGTGGAAAGCGCCTCCAGATAACGACGGGAGCCTTCTGCATAAAGCGTGCCCAGCGCCAAAGAAGATTTACCGGAACCCGATACGCCCGCGATAGCAATCAGCTTGCCAAGCGGAATATCAATATCGATATTTTTCAGATTATGGACGCGGGCTCCTCTGATGATAATGTTTTCAGGCTGTGTACGCTTCTTGTGATTGGATTCCATTCCCTTTTGGGTGTTCATCAGTTCATTTGAATATTCTATCAGGCTTTCAATCCCAGTCCCAGCTCTTCACGGCAGTAGCGGATGCTCTGTTCCAGCTGCGGGATCTGATATTCTGGAGTCCAGGCGTTCTTGACTGCTGGAACCGGCTGAACGTTTTTGGCCAGTTTGATCAGCTTGGCCAGGCCGACCCCTTTCAGCTCCGGCCAGAGTTTCAGATGCTCCGGATCCAGGTAAGGCATATCGTAATTGAAGCCGCTGATGATCTCCAGGAAGCAGGGCACTCCCGGACATAATTCCGCGAAACGCTTCATATATTCTTTCATTCCCATCGTGCCCGCGCCCATCGCGGCCCACTGACAGCAGAGTCCCTTTTCGGTCTCCCAAACAACGGAATCCCGAATACCGGAAGCCACTGCGTAAGGAGCCAATGTTTCCAGGTTGGTCATGGGGTCTTCATAAGTCCAGACCGCGTTGCCTGAATCTAGCGTCACACCGACATAATCGGTGCCGGCCATCTCTACCAGACGCACCAGCTCCCATCCCTGCATATCGCCGGCATGGTTTTCGATGGCGATCTTGATCCCGGCATCAAGAGCATAGGAGCGGATGTTCTTCAGCACCTGCACCGTGTCTCGGATCGGAGTCCAGATACCGCCTGGAGCTTTGCGGTCATCGCGTGACCCCAGCACACAGCGCACCACCGGGCTGCCCAGTGTTTTGGCAATACGGATCATCAATCGTAGAAATTCTTCGGGCGTGCCGTATTTTTTATTGAACATGGCTGAAGTGGGACAGACGCTCAGACCGCCCATGTAGATGAACAGCCCCAGATCGTCCGCCTTGGACTTCAGATCCTTCAGGTAGGCATCATCCAGACTGTCATAGACTTCCAGATCGGAAAAGAAGACGGCATCCACTTTATGTTCAGCCGCCCATTCCAGTATTTTACCGGCCTTCCAATGGGTCGTATTGATGGAGAAATTATCAAATCCCAGGGCGACTTTGCCCGGATTTGAACCAGTATTCGATGTGTTGTTACTCATAAAATCATTTTCAAATTTTACTGCATCCAGAGCAGTGACGGATTATTGGTCCGGCCTTTCTTTTGGGCAAAATCCCAGTACTCCGATGCAGCGCAGCGGACAACGTGACCATCCAGAAAAAGGATGTTCGCACCCGCGCCATGGATATTGGTGTGGATAAAATTCCAGTACCCCACCGCGGGCAGATTCTTGGAATCAAAGAGCCAAACCATTCTGCTGGGACGCCGCACCGTGGTATAGCGGATGGGCGCGTTCTCATCCCCCGTCTTGTTCACATACTCATTCAGACAATAGTGGAAAAGATTATTGCCGTTGCTGCGCCGGGGATTGGCCGGACAAAACCACGGCAGACTCAAATTGATGGGAGCGGAGGCATTCGTTCGCCAGGGCATTTCCCGGTATGGATCCAACGACAAATAAGGAGGCAGATCCACATACCATCCGCCATTGATGGAGGTTCCGTTGGGTGAACCATCCGGTGGCAAATAATCGTCGTTGTCACCCACATAAAGGAGCGTGGCCATGCCCCACTGACGGAGCTTACCCATACAGACGATGCGGTGAGATTTCTGCTTGGCTTTGGAAATGGCGGTCAAGATCATTGCCGCCAGGATGCCGATGATCGCGATCACCACCAGCAGTTCGATCAAAGTAAACGCGGGGGAATTTTTACCTGAGAATGATATATTGACTCTAAAAAAATTCACCGCTCCCTTTCTATTGGATCAACATCGCGTCCCCATAGCTAAAGAAACGATACCGCTGGCGCACGGCTTCTCGATAAGCCTCCAATATCGTTTCACGTCCATCTGTTTTACCCGGCGAGGCAAACGCGCTCACCAGCATCAGCAGTGTTGATTTAGGAAAATGAAAATTAGTGATCAAGGCATCCGCCACATAAAACGGCGACGGCGGATAAATGAACAATTTGGTTCGCAGCGTCATGCCATGCAGCTCTGAGGTTCCGCCCTGGGCACGCGCAACACTTTCAATCACACGCATGGAAGTCGTCCCCACCGGAATGACTCGACGGCCTTCGTGTTTCGCCTGACGAATGGCGGCAGCGGTTTCTTCTGTGAGGATGAACGGTTCTTCATGCATGGGATGTTCGGTCAAGTTTTCCGTCTTGACCGGAGCAAAAGTTCCCGCGCCCACATGAAGCGTGACATATTGTATCTGCACACCTTTATTTTGCAGTTCCTTCAATAAGTTCTCGGAAAAATGGAGCCCGGCTGTCGGAGCCGCTACCGAACCCGGATAATGTGCAAAAACCGTTTGATAACGCACGACATCTTCCGGTTCCGGCGCGCGCTCGATATACGGCGGCAGCGGAACCGATCCTAAATCAGCCAAACAGGTGTTCAAATCTATCTCTTCCCCGTTTCGGGTAAAACGGACACTGTAAGTACCGTTTTCAATATCCTTTCCGCAAATTTCAGCGATCACATCTGTAGGCTGGCTCTGATGATCCAGCAGGCGCAGAGGTATTCCCTTGGATGCCTCCTTGCCGTGACGCACCATCGCTTTCCAGCAGGAAGGCGAAATCATTTCCAGCAAGAGTATCTCAAACTCGCGCCCGGTATCCCTCACTGCTTTCAGACGTGCCGGGATCACCCGTGTGTCATTCAGGATCAGTAGATCGCCTTCACGCAAAAGCTGAGGCAGCTCGGAAAAAAAGTGATGCTCCACATTGCCGTCAGGCCGCCGAAAAACCATCAACCGGGAATCCGTGCGGTGTTTGGCAGGGTGCTGGGCTATCAGCTCCTGCGGCAGATCAAAATCAAAATCAGATGTCTTCATTCAAACGCAGAACTTCCTCTTCCCTATATCTCCAAATCGATTTCCAGTGTAGTCCGGCTGTCGGTCAGATTATTATAAATCGTCATACGTTTCAGCTGCCAGACTCCTTCCACCTTTTTGAAGCTCTGCACTTCAAATTCCTTCACTCGTTTGCGTTTTTCATTGAAGGCCTGCGCCATCACGATCCCGTCAGTTTCATTATCGACCCAGGAAACCACCCGTGCATATACAGGATCAGTCCATTCCGCCGGTATGCTTTCCAGCACACGGCAGGCGCGTCCCTTACGCATCTCGCGTTTCAGCATAGACTGTTGAGACCACTGTAAAAATTCCAGTCCCAGATCGCAGATCCAGAAATCCGTCCCCGCAAAAGAAATCGCCGTATCGACTCCGCCTTTGAGTTTCAATTCTGTCCACTCCTTCTCTCCTTCCGCTTTGCGGCTGAGTGTATATTCATTGGGTTTATCCACAGAGAACCGGATCAGCAGCCGTTCCTGAGTACCGGTTTCGAGAGCCGTTTCATATACACTTTCCCAGCTTCTGCTATCAACCGGAATCACACCAAAACGGATCGGAACATAGCGGGTCTTGGCCTTGGGCGCACGGATGATCAGTGTCCCTTGACTGACGATCGGCTGAGTCGGAACATGAGACCGGACCGTCTGCACCATTTCGGTAGCATCCTTTGCTTTCTCCTCTTTCTTTTCCATCAGAGACTGCGCGGAAGCTCCGTTGAACCCGAACGTGAATACAAGCAGCAGAGACAAGGTTCCGCATGTCAGGTATTTTAAAAATTTCTTCATTTTCATATCTATTTCGCGCTTATTCAGAAAGCGCATATAAAATCGCTTCGCCCGCGTTCTTGAAAAAACGGGTCTTTATTTGTTTCTTTACGTTTGACGGAAGCTCCGACCAATCAGAACGGTTGTCCTCCGGCAGGATGATCTCATTGATCCCCAGACGCGTGGAGGCCAGCACCTTCTCACGGATGCCTCCAACCGGAAGCAGTCTTCCGCGCAGAGTGATCTCGCCGGTCATGGTAAGAGACGGACGCACCCGTCTACCGCTGAAAAGCGACGCCAAAGCCGCCGCTACGGTCAAACCGGCACTGGCGCCATCCTTGGCAACAGCCCCTGCAGGTACATGGACATGGATATCAGACTCCGCATAGCCGGAAAGATCTATCCCCAATGCAGCACCTTCGGAACGCAGAAAACTGATCGCGATCCGAATGCTCTCCATTAAAACCTTGCCCAGATTTCCCGTCAGGATCAACTCGCCGCGTCCCGGCATACAGGCCGCCTCCACCGGAATGACATCTCCGCCTTCCGGAGTCCAGCCCAGTCCCAGGGCGATCCCCGTCTGGGTTATCTGTTCCAGCTGTGTGGGGTGCCAGCGTTCATGGCCTAAAAGTTCGGAGACTTTTTCCGCTGTAATGATAAATTCCCGTTTACCTTTTCTGTCCGGAACAGTACTCCTCTTCGCGGCTGAATCTTCATTCTCCAAATCCATGCGGATGATCTTACGAACCACGGAAGCCAACTGACGATCCATTTCACGCACTCCGCCCTCATGCGTATACGATTCGATAAGACGTTTCAGCGCCTCCGGTTCAAAACGAATACTGTTTGGCGGCAGGAGACACTTTTTCAAAAGATCCGGGATGATATGCCGCACAGCGATATGACATTTTTCGTCAAAAGTATAGCCGGGGATCTCCAGTATCTCCATGCGGTCCCTCAAAGCGGGATGGATAGGCTCCAGCCAATTCGCCGTAGCAACAAAAAGAACATGAGACAAATCAAAAGGTATGCCCAAAAAATTATCCGTGAAAGCAGTGTTTTGATTGGGATCCAGCAGTTCCAAAAGCGAGGATGCTGTTTCCGCTCCCATCTGTGAATTGCCGATCTTGTCGATCTCATCCAGCAGGATCACCGGATTGCGAGTCCCCAGCCGACGCAGATTCTGGATGATTTTCCCCGGCTGAGCGCTGACATACGTCCTGCGGTGACCGCGGATCTCGGAAACATCGTGCGCACCGCCCAGAGCAATACGGCAGAATTTGCGTCCCAATGCCTCCGCGATACTCTGTCCCAATGAAGTTTTCCCCACACCCGGAGGCCCCACCAGACAAAGGATCGGAGCGCTGCCGGAACCATTCACCTTTATCATCGCCAGATATTCCAGCAAACGTTCTTTCAGCGTTTCCAGCCCATAATGGTTGCGGTTCAAAATTCGTTTAGCTTCTCCCAGACTGTTCGGATTCAGGTCTTCTTTGCGCCAGGGCAGATTCAGGATCCAATCCAGATAATTCCGTGTGCCGGCATATTCCGGAGATGAGAACGGGATCGCCGCCAGACGGTCTATCTCATGCCGGGCCACTTTCAGGGCTTCTTCCGAAAGTCGGCTCCTTTTGATCAGACCACGCAAATGGATCAATTCCTCGCCGCCGTCATCTCCAAGTTCCTTGTGGATCGCTTTCAACTGTTCCCGCAAATAGCCTTCGCGCTGTATTCTGGAAAGACTGGTATTGGTATCTTTTAAGATTTGCTCCGCCAGCTGCGCGGATTTGATTTCCCGGTTCAGCAGCGGGAACAACAGCTTGAACCGTTTTTGCACATCGCATTCAGCAAGCAGTTTCAGTTTTTCTTTTACCGGGATCGTCAGCGCGAACGCGACCAGATTAGTCAGTTTGGCCGGGTCACTGGTATTTTTGACCACCAGTTTTAAATCCTCCGGCAGCGTCACAGATGCTCCCGCGTACACATCGAACTCCTGCACCAGACGTTCTGTCAACACCTGATAATCGGTCTTACTGATGCCGTCTGAATCGTATATATCCTCATGGTAAGCAACCTTTGCCAGAAGGATGGCCGATTCCTGGAGTTCCTCTGTTTTGCAGCGTTCCACAGTAAAGCGCGCGATGCCCTCCACACGGATCCTCAGCAATTTCTCCTGAACAGTGACCATCTGTTTGATCCTGACCAGACAGCCATTCTTTACCAGGTCTTTCGCCTGCGGCTGGAGTTCATCAGGATCGCGCTGTGTCACAACGCCCACATAGCAATCCCCGTTCAGCGCTTCATCCAGCACACGGATCTGCACCGGATCATCTATCAGCAGTGGAATGACCGTGCCCGGAAAAACGACACAGTCCGCCAGCGGAAGGATCCGCAGCCACTCCGGGAAATCATTGTCCTGTTTTGGGTCTAACGTGTTTTTATTCACTTTTCATCTCCTTTGTAGTTGCGATGCGGTGCCGCCAGTTTCTTATAGAGATAAGTCGAGAGCGGTGTCAGTATAAAACGAAACGGCTTGAAAAACGGCGAATAGATCACCCTCAGCCGGATCACCGAAAGCAGCATCGTCAGCGATGTTCTCCCCAGCACGACTTTTGTTCCGATCTTATCCGTCCATTCCGTAGGGATCTCTTTTAGAGTAAATCCCTTCTTTTTGAGGGCGTAGAGCAGATTGATGTCAAATGCCATGTCCGCGATGGTCAGCTGATTCTGCACCGCTTCCGCTGCCTCTCTGCGGATCAGCTTCGCTCCGCACTGAGTATCCTTGATATTCATCCAGAAGAGCGTCTGCACGATCAGATGAAAACAGCGGCTGGCGAACTGACGCTTGCTTTCCTGGGACTGATGGATCACGGAATCCGGCAGCCAGCGTGAACCAAAAACGCAATCAGCTTCCCGGCAGTGACGGATCAGATCGTGAAAAGCCGCCGGTCCTGTCGCACCGTCCGCGTCCACATAACCGATGTAATCAGCCTCATGGTAATACTTCAATCCCTCGATCAGCGCGCCGCCTTTACCAATAGGCTCGTCAAAATTCATATAACGCACCTCCGGGTATTTCTCATGCGCGGCCCGGACGACACCTAGCGTATTATCACGGCACCCGTTCAGCACTACTAACAGGGAGAAACTACCCGTATAAGATCCCCTAAAATACCGCACGTATTCCTCCAATACCGGAGCGATCCGCGCCTCTTCATTATAGGCCGGGATCAGCAAAAGCACAGAAGGTTCAGTCATCGGTTTCATGGTATTCTGATTTGGTTTCTCACCACAGTTTACCATCGAAGTAAACCTGTCCGTAATCCACGCGCAGATTCAATATCCCGTGAGCCGGGATCTTTATCTTTGATTTCGCGGTCTTCAGCGGTTTTTCGCTCAGGTCTGTCTGATATATGGTACCGAATCTCTTCCATTTTGAGATGTCCAGCGTTTCCGTCTGATCTGCCGCATTCTGGATGCGGTAGATCTGCGCCTGACCGTCTTCGCTGACTTTCAAAGTCTCCACTATCAGATTCTCATTTTCCGGAACCGGCATCCGATAGATACGTCTTTTCTCCGGACCGGACGCGGGTACCGCGCTCACCAGAGGTCTTGTCGTTTCCTGACCAAAACGCGCGGCCGCGGCGGCATTATAACCACCTTTATGGACTTCGATCACATAATGGAAAGTGGTCACGCCCGGCTGTTCGGCCTTGTAATTCGTGTGCCAGTGATTATTCTGCGCCCAGGAATAGATCATCTGCGATTCATTAGCTTCAGTCATCCATTCATCCAGACGGACAGAACCCAGCAGGTTCGCGGTGATCCCTCCGATCTGCATCAGCGGCGCGTCCACCGGTGCCCACAGGACTCCATACTCGTCATTGGAGATATCCACCCAGCGCTGCACCGTGAACCAGTTGTAGCACGAACCCGGCAGCTGATCTTTATTCGGACGAACCACTGCCCACGGGGTCTCCATAAGGACCTGTCCGCCCGGCACATTGAAAGCAAAACCGAAATGCACTGCGTCTTTTTCACGAACCAGTTCGCGGTTCACATGATTGATGACTTCTACTCTGCGCTCACCGGCAACCAGACGAACCTCCCGCACCAGGTCAACACATCCGGGCGCGTCGGAAGTCACGATCAGCGATGCCACCAGCGGGCCGGTCTCGCCTGCGGTGATCGTCACCTTGCCATTCGGAAGCGCGTCCGCCGGGTTGGTTCCTTTCAGGTAACGGTAGTCATTCACACGCACCGGCGCTTGTGTATCCACAAAATTGTGATCGTCGCCGGGGATGCGCAGTTCTTTGATCGCACCGGTCTCTTCATCCAATGTCACGATCAGTTCCGAAGAGATCAGTTGATTTCCTTCCACTCGGACACCCTGAACCGGCGGCACCGAGTCACCTTGGAATGCTTCATAAGAACGCGCACTCAAACCCGGCACATCTTTGGCCAGGAAAACCAGATCACCGTTTCGCAGACGCTGTGAAGGCATCGTCACATTCGCGGCATTTTTCACTAGGCTGCCCTGTTTCGCCATCACCGGTGTGGCCTTCACCAATTCCGTGCGAGGCCATTGGGTCGTGTTCCAGAGCTGCACCTTCTTTGAATCGTCTCCACCCTGATCCATCGCGCCCTGTTTCAACAAAGCTTCCGCCTGATCCGCTGCGTCCAGCGCGAACTGGCGTTTTCTGGCCCACTGGCTCGTGGTAAATGGATCATCCGGTTTGGATATGCTGCAATAGGCTCCCCAGGTATGCTCGCTGTAGAGCAGCACATTCTTCCAGGCTTCCCGGAATGCTTCCGCCGGGCGCTCGGTCAATCTCAGAACAGCCCACAATGTTTCCGCCTGGGAGAGCTTATCCGCGGAACGGCGGTTCAAGCCGGTTTCCGCCGATGTGCTGGCCGCGCCGTCTTCCCAGTACGGGGTCATATCGCCGCTGTATTCCGGCAGCTGTTTCCCGTATTTCTTTTCAAACAGCGGGAAAAACGTCTTGGCCGTGCCGATCACCAGCTGCGGGGCGATATACTTCCGGTTCCACTGCTGGACGCTTTCGGAAAGATGGGTATCCGGCGGCGAATTATCGCAGTCACCATTGCTGCGCGCCGCGATCCAGTACATCCATTCCAGATCGTAAGGATAATCGCTCGTCTGGCGCGTTTTCAGGTGATTCAGCACTTCCGCTTCCAGATCGCCGTGTTTCCAGTAATGCGCCGTGATCCAGCAAAGCACTTTCTCCTGGCCGGATTGCGAGACCCAGTAAAACGGCTTGTCGTTCCAGACCGCGTGCACCGATCCGATACGGTCGGAGTAGTTCGGCGCGATCGCGAAGTATTTGATCCCGGCCTGTCCCATCATCGCCATCGTGCCCCAGGTGTAGCCGGGCACATCGCAGATCGCCGCGGACCGGATCGGCACTCCGGTCTGATCCTGCGCCCACTGCGAAAAATACCCCACACCGCGGTAAAGCTCCTCCGGACGGCAGAGTCCCGTCAGCAGATTCCCGTAAAGCGCGTCCAGACTGACAGAGCCATTCTGCACCGCTTCCAAAAAACGTTCCTTGTTGATATTGCTTTCCTCGGCCAGATAGTGATCGGTTACCCACAAGCTCTCCGGATTCCATCTGAAACGGGCTTCCGGCGGCGCGTCCTTGCTGGCTTCGGCCAGGCCGATCGCCACATTCATATTATCCTCCTGTATCCCGACCACGTCATCCTGGCGGTGCGTGTAGCCGATATCCACATGGGAATGAGGGAAAAGGTAAAACTGTTTCAGCTTGGGCATGTCAACGCTGATCTGACTTCTGGCAAGCGTTTCGCCACCCGCGCAGATCAGCAGCGTCCCTTTCTTCGTTCCGGAAAGTCTCCCCTTTACCGGCAGCGTCAGCTCGATCACCTGGCCGCCCAGTACCAGATCCCCTTCCCCCACTTTGCTTCCGTTGAAAAGGAACTCCACACTCCGCGGTTTGCCCACATAGCCCAGCATGAGCTCCACAGGCGCGTAAACCTGCTTATCTCCTCCCCTCAGCAGGACACCCGAGGAAGAAACTTTCAGTATCTTCAGCGATTCTCCGGTATCGCTGGGGATCGTTAAGGCAAAATCCGGTCCGGGCACAAAAAACTGGATCGCGTCATAATAGAGCCAGCTGCCATTGATATTGGCGATCTGCAAAAAATTCTCTCCCTGATTCAGCAGCGAACTGTTGATCCGCACCTCTTCCTGCTGGCCGATCACCTCTTTGACGCGGCCCTGCGCCAGCGCGTCTCCCTGACCTGACTTGAGCTGAAGCTTGCACGCCACTTGTCCGTTCAGACGAAGCTCCAGCATCGGCGGTACTTCCTTATGGACGTTCTTGAAATGCAGGACCAGGCGGCATTCCTGATTTTCCGCCGGTTTCTCCTTCAGCGAGAAAATGATCTGATTGGTATGCGCGCAGGAGCCTCCCCACGCGTCCGCCGGTCCCAGCTGCATAAAAGGCCAATCCTTCTGCGGAACCGATTCTCCGATAACGTACTGTGCCATTTGCGGACAGCGGGTGTATTCATTGGGCGCTCCCAAAAACTCCGCGTCCGACTTATCCGGTGTCCCTATCGTCCAGAGCAACTCATCCGCGTAAGCCATTGTTCCCATCAACATCCATGCTCCCGTCAGGAACGTGAAAACCAAAAATAACTTATTCTGTTTCATACGTTTGTGCCATAATTTCATTAAATTAACCATATCAAACCTTTCTGCAGCGCAACGCGTCCTTATTTTACTCATCCCGAAGCCTCTTGTTAAGACTTATTTCATCCTAAAAATCCCGCAGGGATTCATTCTGAAACCCCGTCAGGGGTGATATGATAATAGCTGGGGATAAGCGCAGCGTAACCCCTGGTAAGACGATAATATATACACTCACCGGGAACCGGTGACAGAACCGAACGCCGGCCTCGCACCGAACGTCGGCCTCGCAAGGATGAATTTTTGACAAAATTCACTGAATTTAATTTTTTCATCCTGTGAATCTTATAAATCCTGTCAAAAAAATATCTGTGTGTATCTGTGTGCATCTGTGGTTCTTTCAGTTCCATCCGGGTTTCTTTCAATCCCATTTGTGGTTCTTGATATGGCATTTAGAAATCATTCTCTGTTATTGACTATTGCGTAAAAAAGGTTAAACTGCCCCCTTCTGTCCGGCTCTGCCGGAACAGATACCCCGCATCGCGTTATGCGGAAAACATTATATGTTGTTATTAGTTAAATAATTATTATTCATTCGTATGGAAGGTTTATCACAGATCTGCTTGCGTATTCGCGAACTTCGCGAAGAAGCCGGTCTCACAGAAGAGCAAGTGGCCGCCCATGTAGGTGTCACTCCTGCCGAATATCATGAATATGAATCCGGCGGAGACAAGGCCGCGCCATTTTCCTTCTATTATAAGCTGGCGGAGTTCTACAAACTGGATGTCTCCTCGCTGATCAGCGGAGAATCCCCCAACCTCAGCTACTACACCATTACACGCAAAGGAGAAGGATTCTCTCTGGCACGCCGTCCGGGATTCTCCTATCTTCACCAGGCGATCCACCTAAAAGATCGTCAGGGAGAACCTTTTATTGTCACCGCACCATATAAAGGCGAAGACGAAGAGCTGAAATTCTCCACTCACTCCGGCCAGGAATTCATTCTCATCATTAAAGGCACCCTTAAAGCCGCCCTCAAAGACAAGACCGAGATCCTCCATGAGGGAGACACGATGTACTTTGACGGACGCTATCCTCACGCCCTGGCTGCTGTGGGCGGAACGGACTGCAAATTCCTTTCCATCGTTATCCGCACCGATTACGGCGAACAGATCCCCGATTCCTTCGCGGCTGAACCGGTCAAAAAGACACAGGCTCCGGCTTCCGGTGAAGAACCGAAAAAACTGCTCTACACCAAATACATGACGGAAGAATGGGACGAGAACGGACAACTGACGAACGTTCGTTTCCATGTTCCTGAGAAATTCAACTTTGCCTTTGATGTGCTGGATCATCTGGCTCAGAAATATCCGGAAAAACTGGCCATGCGCTGGGTTTCCAACGAGAAAGAGAAACGTGACCTCACCTTCCGGGATATCTCCGAAAACTCCTCCCGCGCGGCCAATCTCTTCCATTCACTGGGTATCCGCCGCGGTGACCGTGTCATGCTCATCGTGCGCCGTCATTACCAGTTCTGGTATCTGCTCAACGCCCTGCACAAACTGGGCGCTGTGGCCATTCCCGCTCCCGTTCAGCTGCTGGGACACGATATCGAATACCGCATCAACAAAGCCCACATCAAGTGCGTGGTCTGCACCGCCACCGGCGGCGTGACCGATGCTGTGGACTCTGTGGCCGCCTCCACACCGTCACTTCAGTGGAAACTGACCGTGAACGGTGAAAAAGACGGCTGGATGAACTTCGATGCCATGTATCCCAACTTCCCCGCTGTGTTCGAGCGTCCTGCCGAGCAGAAAACCAGAGATCCCATGCTGATCTTCTTCAGCTCCGGCACCAGCGGCTATCCCAAGATGGTCGAACACGACTACGCCTATCCTCTCGGCCATATCATGACCGCGCTCCATTGGCACAAAGTCAACCCCAAAGGCATCCACTTTACCGTGGCCGACACCGGCTGGGGCAAAGCCATCTGGGGCAAGATCTACGGACAATGGCTCTGCGAAGCGGCTGTCTTTACTTATGACTTTGACCGCTTCCACGCCGCGGATATGCTGCCGATGTTCAAACAGTACGGCATCACGACTTTCTGCGCGCCGCCGACCATCTTCCGCTTCCTGGTCAAAGAAGACCTCTCGCAGTACGACTTCTCCACGCTGGAACATATCACCACCGCGGGCGAAGCCATGCCGCCGGAAGTCACCGAACAATTCGCGCGGGTTTCCGGTCAGATCGCTCATGAAGGCTTTGGCCAGACCGAAACGACCCTGACCCTCTGCACCTATACCGGGGTCAAACCGCGTCCGGGCTCCATGGGCAAACCTAATCCTCAGTATCAGGTCACCCTGCTGGATCCCGACGGCAAACCGGTACCCATGGGCGAAACAGGCGAGATCTGCATCAAGGCCGATCCCAACGATCCGCCTTGCGGCCTGATGCGCCAGTACGTGGACAATCCCGAAGACACCGAGGCCGCCTGGCACGACGGCTATTACCACACCGGCGACCAGGCCTGGACGGATGAAGACGGCTACTACTGGTATATGGGACGCGCCGACGACATCATCAAGACCTCCGGCTACCGGGTCGGACCTTTTGAGGTGGAAAGTGTGATCATGGAACTGCCGTACATCCTGGAATGCGCCGTCACCGGCGTGCCGGATCCCGTCCGCGGCAAGATCGTCAAGGCCACCATCGTCCTGACCAAAGGCAAGACCGGCGATGATGCCCTCAAAAAAGAGATCCAGGACTATGTCAAAACGCACACAGCTCCATACAAATATCCTCGCATGATCGAATTTGTAACAGAACTGCCCAAGACCGTCAACGGCAAGATACGCCGCGCGGCCCTGCGTGAAAAAGACAACTCCGGCAAACACTAGCCCCAACAGCTAAGTACTCAAAAATCCCCGGCGGCAGCGATCGTCGGGGATTTTTTTGGGAAAAGATTCAATCTTGCGCCGGGAAATGATCTCTGGTAGGTTGTTCTGCGAGTCTGGCGGCATGTCCGTGCGGACTGAAACAAGGATTGATCCACACAAGATGAACGAACAAAGCGATCCCAAAGCTCTAAACAAGCAAGATCCCACTCTGGATGAACTTCTTAAAGAAGCCCGTCAGAATGGCATACTGGAAGGCCGTCTGACAGAACGAATGACGGGGATCCGGCTTTTGACGATGGCATATCGCCAGCTGGGATTGACCGACCTGCAGATCATCGAACGGATCTCGACCGAATTCCATATCTCCACAAGTGAGGCGACCTTATACGTTTACAGCGTATGATGCGCCGTCAAACACTTTTCCCCTTTCCTCCCCGCATCCAATATATTATCCCGCTGAAAAAATAGCGGATTGAAACAGCGCCTTTCCTGATTTATACTCAAACACAGGATGTTTGGTCTGAACAGTCACCCCAAAGGGCTCCGCACTCTGTTCTTTACAGAGATGTGGGAGCGTTTCAGTTACTACGGCATGAGAGGTATTCTCATTCTGTTCCTGACTTCGCTTGTGCAAAAAGGCGGTTTGGGAATGGATGACAAGACCGCGGCAGCCGTTTATGGTCTCTATACGGCATCGGTCTATCTGGCATCGCTGCCGGGCGGATGGGTAGCGGACCGCCTGATCGGAGCCCGCAACGCTGTCTTTGTGGGCGGACTGCTCATCGTTGCCGGACAGTTCACCCTGGCAGTCCCCTGTGTGCATACTTTCTTCCTGGGACTGCTGCTGATCATCATGGGTACCGGTCTGCTCAAGCCCAATATCAGCGTCATGGTCGGCCAGCTTTACCCGAACGGCGGTGTGAAACAGGATTCCGGCTTTACGATCTTCTACATGGGCATCAATGTCGGCTCGGCGATCGGACCTCTGCTGGTGGGATACCTGGGCGAGAAAGTCAACTGGCACCTCGGCTTCGCGGCCGCCGGCTTAGGCATGGTACTGGGTCTGATGCAGTTCAAGCTGACAGGCCATTACCTGGGCAATATCGGTCTGCGTGGTCCGGATGAGAAACCCGCGCAAAGATCCTGGAACATCCTTTATGCCTGTCTGGCATCGCTGGCGATCCTGGTGGGACTGTGTATGCTGGGAATGATCTCCCTGGATCCGGTCAAACTGGCCGAGAAAGCGGCTATCGTCATCGTGGGGCTGGCTTTAGTCTTCTTCATCAACGCGTTCTTCTTTGCCAAACTGACCACGAACGAGAAAAAACGTGTCGGCGTGATCGCCCTGCTCTTCATCGCTTCGGCCATGTTCTTCTCCGGCTTTGAACAGGCCGGCTCCTCCATGAACATTTTCGCCGAACGTTATACCGTGCGCGACATCAGTTTCCTGGGCGGGATCCTTCCCGCTCCATGGCTGGATCAGTTCAACCCGGTTCCGGCCAGCTGGTTCCAGTCGCTGAACCCGGTTTTCATCATCATTCTGGCACCCATGGTGGCCTCGATGTGGCCCATGCTGGCTAAACATCACTGCAACCCGCCGTTGATCATCAAGTTCGCGCTGGGTTTGATCATGCTGGGTCTGGGATTCCTGATCCTGGCCGCGGGTGCCCGTATCGTTTCGGATGATACCCAGGTATGGCCCACCTGGCTCATCATCACCTATCTGGTTCATACCCTGGGTGAACTCTGCCTCAGTCCGGTCGGCCTCAGCACAGTCTCCAAACTCTCGCCCAAACGTCTGGTCGGCCAGATGATGGGCATCTGGTTCCTGGCCAGCTCACTGGGCAACCTGATCGCCGGTCTGGTCGCGGGACATATCAGTGAGGGACCGGAAGAAAAAGCACCGGTCGCGATCATTGAATCATCGAACCAGGACGAAAGACTGGCGGCTATGGACGCGACTCAGATCAGTCAGAACAACTTTGCTGAAAAACAAAACCTGAAAGACCTTTTGGATCAGGAACGTGAAATGAACCAAATCATCCAGGCACCCATGCAGATCCGGAGCGAAGACAGTCAGGGAATACTGATGTCCCGCCAGTTCATGAGGATCTTCTGGTTCGCGATGGGCGTGGCCGGATTGCTCTTTATCCTCTCCAAACCCGTGCGCAGTGTCACGCGCGAAATCGAATAACTCTGTAAAATGACTGGATTATCTCTATATCTTCTCGCCATCGCGGTGGGTCTGACTGCCGGAACGACCAGCGGTCTGCTGGGCATCGGCGGCGGTGTGATCCTGATCCCGCTGATGACGGCTTTGCTGAAATTTGACTTCAGACATGCCGTGACCGCGTCACTGATCATCATCATACCCACGGCTCTTTCTGGTGTGATTGCCCATCTGTACCACGCGTCAGCCTCGCACAACCCCTTTCCCCATTGGGGACTGGTCATCATCATCATTCTGGGCTCCATCGCAGGGGCACAGCTGGGAAGTCACCTTTGTCACTGGCTGGACGTGAGCCTTCTGAAGAAAATCTTCGCGGTGCTGCTGGTCATCACCGCCGTCAAACTCTTTATCCAGTCATGATCGTCGGCATTGGCACAGATATCGTTGAAGTGGAACGCATCCGCTCTCTGCTGGAGAAGAACGGAGAGACGTTCCTCCGCAAGATACTGCGCCCCGACGAGATAAAAACCTGCTGCGGATCCGCCAACAAAACACAAAGGATCGCCGCCCGTTTCGCCGCAAAAGAAGCTCTGGGCAAGGCTTTTGGAACCGGTATCTTCAGCGAGATCAACTGTCAGAACATAGAGATCTCCAACGGTGAAAACGGCGAACCTCATATCACCCTTTTTGACAAAGCCGCCCTTATCCAACAGCAGCGTCATATTGGCGCTATCCATGTATCCCTCAGTCACACAAAACAATACGCCACGGCCTTCGTGGTGCTGGAATCCCGATAAGTATGTCAACTCCTTCCCATGTCGCTCTCTGTCAAGGCTGTACCGATTACAGCCGACCCGCTGATGTCCAGGAAATGGTCAACCGGGCCTTGAGCATCCTCCATCTGCCCGACACCTTCATCCGCAAGGGCGATCATGTCGTCATCAAACCCAACTGGGTCAAGGAACACGATGAACGTCACCCCGGTCCTGATTCCTGGGAACATGTCGTGACCCATCCGGCCGTGATCGAAGCCGTCACGGAATGGGCCGCGTCACAGCTGGACGGCAGCGGCAAGATCACCATCTGTGACGCGCCTCAGACAGATTCCTCTTTCGCGAAGATCCGTGAATACTGCCGGCTGGATGAGATCACCGCCAAACTGCAGTCGAAATATCCCGGTGTCCAAATCGCTCTGCTCGATCTGCGCCCGGAAGAATGGCATGCCGTGGACGGGATCACGGTCTCCAAAACAAAATTGCCGGGAGATCCTCTGGGCTCCACACACGTCCATCTGGATCAAGCCAGCGAGTTCTATCAGTTCAAAGGACTGGGCAAGCTCTTCGGCGCATCCATCGACATGGATGAAACCAACCGCCATCATGCGCAGGCCAACCATGAATACCTGCTTTGCCGCACGCCGATGGACGCAGACGTTCTGATCAATCTGCCCAAGATGAAGACCCACAAAAAAGTGGGCATCACCTGCGCGCTCAAGAATCTGGTCGGGATCAACGCCAACAAAAACTGGCTTCCACACCATAC
Source organism: Verrucomicrobiota bacterium (assembly GCA_016283885.1). Taxonomy (GTDB): domain Bacteria; phylum Verrucomicrobiota; class Verrucomicrobiia; order Limisphaerales; family UBA1412; genus UBA1412. Next base: position 15,551 of record JAEENR010000198.1, on the reverse strand, counting down.
GGAAGGCACTCCTGATCAGGGCGGAGATCAATTCCCGGCCAACACCGCCAAAGCCAAACTGGAACATTCCTGGATGGGAGCCGCCAAACGCTGGATGAAAAAATATCCTTTTCTCTCCCGGATCTTTGTCCCTCTGAAAAGCGTGGGAAGAGTCTTCTTTGGAGATACTCAGAAAGTCGTCCGCTCCGGCAACTGGCATGGGAACGACACCTGCTGGCGCATGGTGTTGGATCTGAACAAGTGTATCTTTCAATTTCGCGGAGACAGTCAGCGCCGCTCCGAGCCGCTTCGTTATCTGACTGTTGTGGACGGTATCATTGCCGGAGAAGGCAACGGCCCCATGTCTCCTGATCCCGTCAAAATGGGTGTCATCATCGCCGGGACTCATCCTCTGGCAGTGGACTGCACCGTGGCCCGCTGCATGGGATTCGACTGGCAGCGCATCCGTATGCTGCGCAATGCCTTCGAGATAAAAGAAATGAATTTTGTCCCCTTCCGTCCGGAAGAACTCGTCTATCAGACTTCACCGGAATCTCAGCCGCAGCCGCTTTCCGCTCTGGAGCCTGTCCGTTACTGCCGTCCGCACTTTGGATGGGTCGGCGGCATTGAACTCAAAAAGACTCCGTGATATTTCTCAAAAGAATGTAAACAGACGGCCTTGTAGAGATACAAGATCCTTAAGCCTTGGCGTGAGCTTTTTTAGAGGAGGATTCTTCCGGGGATTTCTCTTCATCTTTATCCTCTTCGGGAGCTTCTTCCGGTTCTTCTTCCGGGTATATCTTTTCCAGCGCTTTCATGGCACCCGCAAAAAGCCCCGTGAACAAGCCGGTGCTCATCAGACTGTAGCGGAAGAACAACCAGGTAGGAGGCCATCCGGGAACTCCTATGGTCAGCGCCTGGAGCCATCCCGCAAGGGTCTTCTGATAGGTGGAATCAACAAAGAAGGAGAAAGTATTGCTGATCAGGTAGAACAACAGGGCGCCCAGCAAACCGCCGCCCAGCAGTTTGCCCCAGGAGGATTTTGGAGAAAAGAAACGCTGTCCCAGAAAGAGTATGCAGATATAGCAGACATAATTGGGCAGCATATAGAAATGGAACGGTGCTACCTTGTAGTGAAAGAGATTCAGACAAAGATCCGAAATCAGGATCGTCGGGATGATAAGACACCAGCCCCATTTTTTGGGCAAATAGACGGCAGAACAGAAAACTAAAGCATGAATAGCGCTGAAGTTAGCCGGCAGCAATCCCGGCCAGCGTGTCAGCACCAACCCCATCATCAATAAAATGGCCCAGACAGTCTGCTTTTTCACAAGACGATCAATGCCTCCTCCATTGTGCTGCTCAGCAACAGCTTATTCTAACAGCGGAATTTGATGCGCGCCTTGTTCAGATCGTAGGGCGACATCTCGATATCCACCTTATCTCCCACGCTGATACGAATAAAATGCTTGCGCATTTTTCCAGAAATATGAGCCAAAACAGTATGGCCATTAGGCAGTTCCACCCGAAACATCGTTCCAGGCAGCACTTGCACGACACGTCCGCGTAAGGATATTGCTTCTTCTTTAGGCATTCGAATAAAATACAAATCACACTTGCCCTCCGGCAAGCGCACAAGTGAGGATTTTACCTTCGTTCCGGCAGTGACGCAAGATTTTACGTCACTATATCACAGAAAAATTTAACAGGATACCTCTACTCAGATTATCCGGCTTCGGCGTGTCCCTATTCCCCGACCTGCAGATTGTACACGTCCGAGAGCTTGCTGTTCTCTTTTCGACCGCCCAAGTCTTTCCATTGGTAATTCACTTTGAAGCGGTAGTTTATGTTATCTTTGCCAGCCGGCACGGGAGCCAGCACTTCCCAGCGGTTAGTCAGCAGAGGAGTGCGCTGCATCTCGATCATATCCCCATCCAGCATCAGATAAGCCTGTATGCTGTCATGGGCAACACTGGTCGCCCTTGTATTGAACATCATCTCAAAAGGATACAGACCCGACTCTGTCCTCGGCGTTTGGCTCGGAGTCAGATTCGTCACACTGGTACAGCCCGCGGTCAGTAAAGCGGCTGTTCCGATCATTAGCATCTTCTTCAGCATACCGCCTCTTAGCAAAAACGATTCTCCCCTGATTGTAAAGCCGATTTTTCGCTAAAATTGATTTTCTCTAATATGACTATTTACTGTACAACATTTTTCTCTTTGATAAACTGCGGCAGATGATTGGGCGCAGAGATTTTCTGAAGCTGTGTGCGGGAGTGATGCTTTCACTGACGGCAGGCTGTCCTTTGCACAGCTATGCCGCTCAGACAAAGCATGATATCCAGACAGGCGCGGAGGTGTTGGAATCTCTTGATTTTTCTGTGATCAAAGGGAAACGGGTCGGTTTACTGACTCACCCGGCAGCACTCATTCCCAGCAAAACCTCTTCTGCTCAAAAACGTTCCACGATACAACTGCTTCGCAAGGCTCCCGGAGTCCAATTGACCGCGCTGTTTGGTGCAGAACATGGTCTCTATGGTAAAGCCAAAGCCGGAGAAGAAGTAAAGGATTCAAAAGATCCTGAAACCGGTCTGCCGGTCTATTCCCTTTACGGTCCCGGTCCGACACGCAAACCTACCGCCGCCATGCTCAAAAATCTGGATATTCTGATTTATGATATCCAGGATACCGGCTGCCGTTCTTACACTTTTGTCAGTTCGCTGGGTCTGGCTATGGAAGGCTGTGCCGAATGCGGCAAGTCGTTTATGGTGCTGGATCGCCCCAATCCTCTGGGAGGTCTGCGTGTGGAAGGCAACCGCCTGGATCCCAAATACAAATCCTTTGTCAGTCAGTGGAATATCCCCTACGTTCACGGGATGACCAGCGGAGAAATGGCGCGCATGATCAACGGAGAAAACTGGATAAGTAAAAAATGCCGCTTGACCGTTATCAAGATGCGTCACTGGAAGCGGGAATATACCTGGCTGGATCTGAACCGCGCATGGGTGCCCACCTCTCCCAATATCCCCAAGGCCAAGACTCCTTTGCATTACGTCTCTACCGGACTGGCCGGTGAAGCTGGCGGAGTCAATATCGGCATACGAACAGATCACCCCTTTGAAACTATCGCGGCAGCCTGGATCGACGCGGATAAACTGGCCAAACAGATGAACGCCTATAAACTGCCGGGCGTTACGTTCGCTCCTTATCACTACACCATCGGAAAAAACAATTATCATGGTGTGATCGTACAATTTACAAAACCGGCAACGGCTCCTCTCATGCCCATCAATTTCTACGCTCTGGAAGCGATCAAGAAAGTCCACGGGCGTGACTTGTATCAGGAATCCGTTAAACGCGGAAAAACATGGAATCTGTTCGATAAACTTTGCGGCGGCACCGGCATCCGCAACCGTCTGGCCAAAGGTGTCTCCGCCAAAGAAATCGTTGCCGCCTGGAAAAAAGATGAAACTCAATTTAAAAAAGATCGTGAAAAGTATTTGCTTTATGAATAAAAAACACTTTGCCTTATATACTTCCTGGATAGGTGCCTGTATTCTGTTTCTGCTGGCGCTGACCACTGTCTCCGCCGAGGAAACCAACGAGGTGACTCTGCGCGGCAAATATCCGTTCTGGAACCGCGGCGATATCTGTTCTGTCCATATCGCCCAAACGCTGGCCGGTTCTTACGCTTTCATGTCCTCAGAACGCTCCGGCGTACTGGTGGCTGATGTCAGCGATCCCTGGTCTCCTAAAATGTGTACCGTTTTTGACACTCAGGGTCTTGCCGTGTCGTGTTATGTAGATGCCCCCTATCTCCTGGTCGCGGACAGCACAAAAGGACTGAACATCGCCAATATCGAGAACATCGCCTATCCGGCCGAACTGGGAAACTATCCGGCAAAAGTTGCCATCATGGATGTTTATTCCAAAAACGGCTATGCTTTTGTCACGGATGTCTCCTTTGGGCTGATCGTCCTGGATATGAAGGATCCCAAGTCGCTCATCAAAGTGGCAGAACTGTCCCTGCCGGGACAAATCACCACGCTGACGGTCGTCAGCAATACCGCTTACATTGCCGCCGGTGATGCTGGCGCGCATCTTGTAGATATCTCCAACCCGGAGAAACCGGAACTTCTTTCCACAGTGGATACTCCGGGCTTTGTGAACGGAATCCAGGTCAACAATAATAAGATGTGCATCTCTGATTACACGGACGGCATCTACATCGTTAATATTTATGACCGGAAAGCTCCTCAGATCGTCAGTCATTATGACAAATTCAAAAACATTTACGCTGTTCTCCCGAGTCTGGACGGCAACAAGCTCTATGTGGCCGCAGGACCAGAGGGTCTGCACTTTCTGGATATCAGCAATCCTCTGGAACCGAAGGAAACGCATTCGGTCGATATCACCGGAACTTGCTGGGATCTGGCGATTACCGAAACGGAAGAATATCTCTTTGTGGCCTGTTATGATGATGGTCTCAAGATCGTAAGTCTCTCCGAAGACAGCCCTGTGGAAGTCATTGCCGAACTGGGGATCGAAGGCTCGGTCGAATCGCTCGTCATGCAGTCCGAAAAACTTTTCCTCGCGGACGGTCTGGGCGGTGTCAAACTCATCAACGCCAGCGACACCTATCGCCCCAGACTCATCTCCGAGATCAAGACTCCCGGCATGGCCTTGCAGGTCGTTCCGGACGGACGTTTTGTTTATGTGGCCGATTATCAGGGGCTGGTCATTCTGGATATCTCGGACCCGAAACGCCCGGAAATCTACTGTAAACTGGATACGGAAGGTCCCGCGCGCAGTGTTTGCCGCTACAAGAAATTCATCTTTCTGGCGGACGGAAACGCCATCCAATCCGTAAATGTCAAAGATCTGGATGTCCCCATCCTTTCGACCCGGCTGGATCTGGGATGTGAAGTCCGGAAGCTCTACCTGGATAAAAAATATCTCTTTGTTATCACGGAAAAAGATATGCAGATCTACAGCATCAGCAATCCCCGTGCCCTGAAGCGGATCAATAAAACCGAAATCACCGGCAATTTCATGGATGTATTCACACTGGGGGATCATGCCTATCTGGCAGACTATGACAAAGGACTGACCATTGTGGATATCCACAACTTGAAAAAGCCCACAGTCGTGTCCGTCTGCAAAACTCCCGGCAATCCCCGCGGAGTCTGGGTCTCCGGCAACTACGCATACATAGCCGATTTTGAAAACGGACTGCAGCTGGTCAATATAAAGAACTCCGCGGAACCGTTCCTGGCCGGCACTTATGAAACCACAGGTGATGCCCATGCCGTGTACTTCCTGGGCAAATTCGCGTTCATCGGTGATGGCCGCGCCGGAATGCGTATCTATTCTTCGGATATCAAGGATGTGGATGAAAACGGCATCATCCGAACACTCCAGCGTGAGGGTAAAGTCGGCAAAGGCGATATCGGTATCATGTTCTAATACAGATGAAACGCACACACTCTATCACCCTGGTTCTATTATTGCTCATTTCCTGCTTGCTGTTCACAGCCTGCAGGATGGATAAGGACTACTCCATGCGGACAGGTTCTTACCAGGCAGAGAATTTGAAGACCACTACTTTTCTGGAGATCACAGTCTATAAATACGGCAATATCTCTCCCGTGTTTTATTTGGGAGATATTCGCATGCTCAAGGGAGATTACCGTGGGATGCTGAAAATCGACAACCCGACCTTTTCGGAAGATGTCCTGGTGGAGCTACTGGATGAAGATAAAAAACTCATCCACGAACATGAAGCTCAGTTCTGGGAGCATCCTGATGATGATGACCCGATGCTGGAAGTGCTGATCCGCCGCGGTGCCAAGTTCAAATACTTAACGGTGGATAAGGTCATTGTCCCCTACGATGAAAACATCGCCTGGATCAAACTGAAAAAACAGTACATCCGCTTTTATCACGATCGGATCATCCGTCCAGGAGATAAAAACTTCAAGGGAACACCGCTCACCATTTTGAAATAAAAAAGGGACCCTGTAACACGTTATCACATTTACAGAGTCCCCCCTCTCAGAAGCATGGAAAACTCCTGATATGACATGAGACAGAATAAAAAGATAATAAAAATTTCTTATACTGATGACTCCATTTAGAAAATCATCTTTTTCTGAACTTCCCCACTATTTCTATAACATATTTGTTATTAGATAATTGAAAGAACAATATCCCTGTTATAATGGATATAACAAGGCAGATCGCATAAGGAAGAATAGTAAATTCTTTTCCACTAAAGCATCCGATAATAAAAATCGTTCCAACTCCGAAAACAATAAAATTCACTAAAAAAGCAATAGCCCTTCTTCTTTCTCTTTGCAGTTCCAACAAACGTTTTTCTGCTTTCTGCGTTTTTATCTGTTCTCTACAATAAGGACATACTATTTCCGATTGGTCACCAGAAAACTCTACATTGGAACCACAATATATACAGACTCCTTTTTTCACATTCAGCAATTATGAGAGCAACTGATCTTTTTATTCCATTTATTGTTCAGGATGCATGAGAATGTAATAATCAATGACCATTTTTTCTAAGTCATCCGGGGTTCCCTGAGTGTGATTCCCATTTCTATCAGTGATCCCACTGATGAAATCAAATCTTGCAATATATACCCTATCATAAGAATAAGCCTCAATCTTGTAATCTCCAACAAGCAAATGACCGGCACGCTCTCCATTGGGCATATATATTTCTTTGATTTTATTCATTCTTTTATTTTAAATTAATATCAAAATGAGTAATGAAATATAAATATATAAATTAATTCTTCCAATTTTTTATTTGCTTGAAGTCTGGTATCAGAAGCAGTTTTTCAGGGGAAAGACAGATGTGACCCCATTCTAAGGGATCATTCTTAAAATATCTTATTTTCAGATACATAATCTAAACCTCAAACCTGTAAGAACCTTAAAAAACAGATTAAGATAACAACAGAGTACTCACCACAACCGTGACAATTAGTATATGTACTGCTGCAGAAATCCGGTTTAGATCACAATTGTTTAAACGCTCTTTGCGTCAAAACCGCGGCTAATATAGTAGCCAGGTATTCCAAATTCAAGAAAATATCGCGAAATAAATACTATCGTTTATCAGTTCAGCAGAAAAATATAAAGGCCATTCTTTTCAGAATGGCCTTTTATTCAACAAACTACTTTAGCAAAATTAAGTGATGATTATTGATTTCCACCACCGCGGCGCTGAGGACGATTACCGGGGTTGCCGCCTCTGTTGGGGCCGCCTTGTCTGCCGCCCATCATGGCCGGACCTCTGGAGCGCATTTCTTCCTGATATTTCTTATACAGGTCTTCGCCCAAGATCTCTTTCAATTTGGCTTCGGACTCGGTGCGGCTCTTCTGCATGGCTTCACGGCGTTCATCGTTTGTAAGTCCCTGCATCTTGGTGAACATTTCCTGCATGTTCTTCTGCTGCTCGGTGTAGAATTCCTCCATCTTTTTCTTCTGATCAGCCGTCAGATCCAGCCTCTTGGCAATATCTTCTGCCTGCTGTGCCGGAGTTATTCTTTGCGGGAAATTGCCGAAACCAAAGTTGCGGGTCTGTTCCTGATATTTCTTATACAGATCCTCACCCAGAATTTCTTTCAGCTTGTTTTCCTGTTCCGTGCGGAGCTTCTGCATGGCTTCACGGCGTTCGGACTGACTCATGCTCTGATTGTTCCGACGCAGTTCGGTCATGGCTTTCTCGTTCTCTTCCAGACAGGCTTTCAGCTTGGCTTTCATGTCATCGTTCAGATCCAGCGCTCTGGCGATACGATCCACACGCTGATCCAGCGTCATGGCCTGAGGGCCGCCTTGTCCGGGACCACCCTGACCGCCTCTGAATCCGCGAGCCATATTGGTGGTATAAGTCTTGTACTGATCTTCGGTCAAGATCTCTTTAAGTTTCGCATCTTGTTCATTGCGAATCTTTTGCATCGCTTCTTGACGTTCAGAGCGATCTTTGCCGTTCAATTCTCTCATCGCGGCAGCCTGTTCATCAAACACGGCTTTGAGCTTGGTTTGCTGTTCTTCGGTGAGTTTCAGGGAATCTGCAAGCATCTTCACACGCTGTTCAGAACTCATAGCAGAGGGCATGACCATCTGAGGACCGCGACGCTGCTGACGATTGGCTTGCTGTGCCTGGAGATCGGTCACGGCAAATGCGCCACAAGCAGTGATAACTGCAATAATTAGAGAGATTTTCTTCATAATTTTCCTGTATTCGGAGTTTCTATTTGATTCGTAAAAGGGGTCTCAATGGAACACCCATATACTATTTAAAACCAAATTTTTCAAAAAGTTGCAAATTCTCTAAAAAAAATAGAAGGCCGCGTCCGATGAACACAGCCTTCTACTTGAAACAAAACAAGATATCTACTTCTCGATCAAAGCCCGGATAGAAGTCTCAAAGTTCTGGTAGGCACGGTAATCCCCCGTGAACCAGAGCAGACAGCTCTCCATTCCATGTTTGCGGGGAACATAAGGCCGCAGATTGTCCGCCGGAGAATTCCGTGTCACCGCCGTCCAGGTCCACTTCTTGCCGCCATCCTTCGTTTCTCCCTGATAGAGTTCACGATGGACAGTTCTTGCACCGGTGATCGGACTAAACTCGCTGCTGATGTAGATGCGGTGAGGATGCTCCGGATCGAAGGTCGCTCCACCCACATAATCGTCCTCGCCTTTGTAAAGCTGAGCCCCGGCATGGGCGATCTCATGGGAATCCCACTTTTTCGCCGACTGATCCCAACAGGCATAGAAGTAGCGGATGTCCCCTTCTTTAGCTTTGACGGTATGCAGGATGATCGGACTGCCCTGAGCGTCATAAGAAATATCCCATATCCAAGCCCGGCCGTCTTTTGTTCCTTCCGGCTTGGGATAAGCGGAACCAAACGGATAGACTACTGTTCCGCGCGCAGTCGGCAGCGGAGCCATCTGTTCCAACATACCCAGAGGCTGACCATCGGTTCCAATGACCGCGCCGCCTTGGATGCTCACATGATAAACGGAATTATCCACCATGCGCGGATGTCCGTCCGTGAAAAGGATATCAATGCGGTCCCGGCCATTGGAAGCATACTTCGCGTAAGGCCGATCCTTATGATAAATCAGATGGATCGGATCGTTCCAGGTGGCTCCGTTGTCCTCTGAGATCAAAAGAGTGGGATTCCAGTTCTCACCGCGGATAAAGTTATAAACGCGGTTCGGTTCATTCAAAAGCTGGAAGGGATTATTGTAGCAGACACCGCCGCGGAACTTTTTGGCGCTCCAGTCCACTGCGATCTCGTCTCCCCAATCCTCCTGAGTCCGTGGATTTTTGACTTTGGCATAGCGCATATACATGAACTGCCGGCTTCCATGAGTAGAATACAGCACCGCCAGACGGCCGTCAGACAGCTCCAGAAAGCCCGGCACATCGTGATCATCCCGTTCACGCCAGGTGCTTAAAATACTTTCTGTCCGTTCATTTGTCTTCAAATCATAGCAGGTCACGCAGACAGCCCCGTCCGAACGAACATAGCCGGCATAAAGAAAACCGTCCCGAACGATCGCGCGGGGATCATTGTACCACGTCCAGGCTCCGGAAGGAGCGATCTCCACACCTGCCGCTTGAGCCGCCGACTCCAGATCCTGGATCCGTAAATTGCGCCAGCGGATCTCCCGTCCGGCCTCTGCCTCAGAGCCTATGCCATGCACCTGCAAGGCGATGAAGCCGCAGCTGTCCAAATCGTCCTGCAAATCCGCCACGGGAATATCGTTGAGCCAAGTCTTTAAACGATCGCCCTTCGCTTCCACACGGACTTTGTTCCATTCGTTTTGACGAAATGCCGTCTGAGCTGCAGGCTTGTCCTTCAGATCATAGAGCCACGCCCGTCTTCCCTCGTCATAAATACCGCAGGACCAGGCACGAGCCGAAGGATCTATCTCGATCTGATAACCATGCACACGACCGGCCGGCACATTCCAGCTCTTTCCGTTCCAGGTATAGGTATGCGGCATCGGAAAACAATGACTGCGGATCTGCACCCCGGAATTCATCCGGGGATCCACCTTGTATTCATACTCCAAGATGAAATCGCTATAGTCACGCACAGTACACAGAAAACTGTTTCCGCCGGCGTTATGCTTGGTCGTGCCGACGATACAGCCGTCCTCCACCGTAAAGGGAGCGCTGCCGCCATGCTGAGACCAGCCATCCAGCTTCTGTCCATCAAACAGCGAAACCCACTCCGCCGCGTCCATACTGACATTCCAGCAGATCAAACACCCCGCTGAAACAGCCAGAGTCCGTTTTAACCATTTAACATTCATTGTGTTTTTCTTTTTCATCTTAAAAATTCTACTTTTTCTTATCTTCTTCCATCATACCAAATATTCAAAGCGTCACGGTCTTTGAGCATCTTTTTCCCACGAAAGAGAAAACCGCGTATCAACCTCAAATATTCTTTGGTTCCATAAAGGCGGAGCTTACGGTTGGAGGTTTGGATCGAATTCTTCAGAATAATGACCCGACCCTCTTTCCGGCAGCGCACCTCCCGTTTCAGACGGCGGCTGAAATCTATCTCCTCTGAGGCGTAAAGCTCTGTGCTGAAACCGCCCAGACGGTGGAAAAGATCACTTTTGCAGAAGATAAAAGACCCCGGAGCCCATTTCAGACAGCGGCTGATGCAGCGCCAGAGGTGGAGCGTAAAAGTTGCCACAGGATCCAGCGTTTCCATCCATACCAGAGCACCGCCACCCACGGCGTTCTCCGTCGTTAAACGATCTAAAAACTCCCGGAAAAGTTCCTGCGGAGGATAAGAATCCGCGTCAATGAAAATCAGATAATCCCCTGTGGCCGCGGCCGCACCGGTGTTGCGCGCTCTGGATATCTGATTGACCGTTTCAAAGACGACCTTTGCCCCGGCTTCACGAGCAATTTCAGCGGTACGATCGCTGGAATTATTATCACAGACGATCAACTCAAAATTGTGACCGCGTTCTAAAAAAACATCGAGCGACCGCTTTATTTTAGAAAGCGAATCGCTCAATAATTTCTCCTCGTTATAAGCAGGAATGATGATTGAAAACTTCACACAAAAAGCTTTTTAACGGTGGTACTTCAAGAACCAATCGTAAAGTTCTGGGTTGTCGTAGGTCTGAGTCCAGGAATTGTGATCCACACCCGGATAAGTGGTCAACTTGACTTCTTTAACTCCCAACGCCTTCAGACCGCTTTCCATGGTGCGGGAGTATTCCACCGGCACCGCTGAGTCGCTTTCACCGTGGAAAATCCAGAAAGGCAGAGAATGCAGTTTTTCCGCTTTTGCACCATCCAGAGCCAGACCGGACAACCAATTACCGCCGCCGCATATAGGTGCCACCGCCGCGAAACGTTCAGGATTCCGGATAGACCAGGCAAAAGAAGCAAAACCGCCCATGCTCAACCCCGTCAGATAAACACGGTTGGGATCCGCGTTCTTGACATCTTTCAGCACTTTATCCAAAAGGCTATTTAGTAAATCGATATCCCATGCCCACCAGCTGTCTCCGCGACATTGAGGAGAGACTACAATAAATTTGAAATCAGGATCCTTATCCACCAGCATCGCCGGACCGTGTACCTTCACCCGATCTATGTCCGCCATGCTATTGCCACGCTCGCCCATGCCGTGCAGGAACATGATGACGGGCCATTTCTTATTCGCTGTCTCGGAATAATCTTTGGGCAGGAACAACAGATAATCCAGCTGCTGCTTGACTGTCTTTTCCTGTGACAGGATTTGCGGGACCTGTTTGCCCGGAATCGGTGTCCCCGCTTGTGGAGCATCCGCCGCCTGAGCGTTTCTTGCACAGAAAAAGAACAGTGCCGCGATCAAAGCCGCACCGCACACAACTGACAAAATCATAACTAATGTCTTCACAGACAGGCATCCTACCAAACAGAAAGCGGCGAGTCAATCTTACACGTTTGGATCGTGTTTTGAGAAACTCGCCGCGAAATCTTGTCCGGAAAATCCGAAGGCTATTCTAATGAACTATCCAATAGAATTTTATACGTTTCGTCTTTTAACGGTGATGTTTCAGGAACCACTCGTAAAGCTCCGGATTGTTATAGGTCTGCGTCCAGGAATTGTGGTTCACACCCGGATAAGTAGTCAGCTTGACTTCTTTGACCCCATAGCTCTTCAAACCTTTTTCCATGACGCGGGAACACTCCACTAACACCGTGGTGTCGCTTTCTCCGTGGAAGATCCAGAACGCCAAAGTGTTCAACTTCTCTCTTCTTTTCGGATCCAACGCCAGAGAATCCACATAAGTACCTCCGCCGCAGATGGGAGCCACCGCCGCGAAGCGTTCAGGATTCCGAATGGACCAGGCAAAAGTACCAAAACCGCCCATGCTCAACCCCGTCAGATAAACACGATTGGGATCCGCATTCTTAACATTTTTCAGCACATCATCCAGGAAAGCATTCAGCAGATCGATATCCCAAGCCCACCAGCTGTCTCCGGGACACTGAGGAGTGGCCACGATGAATTTGAAGTCGGGATCCTTGTCCGCCAGCATCGCGGGACCATGGACCTTCACGCGGTTGATATCCGCAATACTGTTGCCACGCTCGCCTATGCCGTGCAGAAACACAATGACAGGCCACTTCTTATCCGCTGTCTCGGAATAATCCTTGGGCAGGAACAGCATATAATTCAGCTGTTTGCCATTCTTTTCCTGTGACATGGTCTGCGGCACCTGTTTACCCGGAGTCGGTGTTCCTACCTGAGGAGCATCCGCCGCCTGAGCACTTCTCACACTGAAACAGAACAGCGCTGCGATCAAAACCGCACCGCACACACCTGACAAAATCGTAACTAATGTCTTCATCGGCAGTCATCCTACCAAATAGAAAGCGGCGAGTCAATCTTACACGTTTAGATCGTGTTTTGAGAAACTCACCGCTAAAATCGTGACCAAAGAATCAGTCTGTTTTGGCTAATCAACTACCCGATAGAATTTTATATTTCCTTTGGATGTATCTACTTTCAGGGTATCTCTGGCACCGGTAACGTCTGTCCAGTTACGCGTATCCGCACTCTCCTGAAGAATACCGGTAAAAGTCAGAGTCAGAATACCATCCGAGTATGTATAGGACAGTTCCGCGATCTGCGCGGGTGCATCACTGCATTCAGTAAGTCTCCCCTGCCATGAATGATAAACGTCAATAACGGCCTGCCAGGAAGCAGTATAAGCCGGACTGTAATAACTGACCAGAGTACTGGGTGTATTGCTGTACATACTGGAATCGGCTTGAGGCACATTCCCCGTGTAGTAAACACTGGTCAGGCGCTTGCACCACGCGAAAGCATAGTTGCCGATCGTGGAAACATTAGCCGGGATCGTGATCGTTCTCAGATTTTCACACGTCTGGAATGCTTCCGCTCCAATACTCTCTAACCCATTGTTAAATATAATGTTCCTCAGATTGACACATTCGCGGAAAGCCGCACTGCCAATAGACTTCACATTTTTGCCAAAGATGACACTTTCCAGATCGAAGGAGCCTCTGAACGCGTTAGCACCAATAGAAATGATGCTGTCAGGGATCGTATAGCCGCTTCCGGTATTTCCAACCGGATATTGCAAAAGCGTTGTCTGCGCTTTATTCAGCAAGACTCCATCCCGACTGCTGTAATTGGGATTGGCCGGACTGACATGGAAAGCTTCCAAAGCACCGCATCCATAAAAAGCATCATCCGCAATGGCTTCCAAACTGTCATCCAGCGTGATATCCGTCAGCCAGACACACCCGGCAAAGGCATTCCCACCGATCGAACGGACAGAGGATGGAAATACATAACTGTCTCTTTTGTTCCCGGCGGGATATTGGATCAGAACGGTTTGGTCTTTGTCAAACAAGACTCCATCCTCACTGCTGTAAAACGGATTTGCGGGATCCACAATGATATTTTCCAGACGGGAACATTCCACAAACGCATCCGCTGAAATGTCACGAATACCGGTCGGGATCGTGATAGTCTTCAGATTTCTGCATCCGTCAAAGATACCGGATTCCAGAGAAGCAAGACCTCTTCCCAGGATGATATCCTCCAGATAGAAACATTTGCTGAAAGCTCCTTGCGCTATCTCCGTAACACTGTCCGGGATGACATAACTGCTTCTCTCACTCCCTGTCGGGTATTGGATCAAACGCTCTTGTTTTTTATCAAACAAAACACCTTCCCGGCTGAGATAATAATTGTTTCCGTCATCTACCGTGATGGACTTCAGATTGTCGCATCCATAGAATGCCTTGTCTTTGATCGTCGTCAAAGCGGCGGGAAGAATGACCTCTTCCAGATAGGAACTGTTCGCAAACGCACCCTTTTCAACCACCGTGACAGTGACCGGCAGCGTATAGACAGTCCTGGTATTACCCGCGGGATATTGGACCAAAGTCTTGCAGTCTTTGCTCAATAACACGCCATCCAAGGTATAATAGGCTGCGTTTTTAGTATCTGCGGTAATAGTTTCCAACCCTGAACAGGCAAACGCGCCTTCGCCGATCGCCTGGACACTTCTGCCCAAAGTGACCGTCTTCAGACTATCGCAGAAGGCAAATACATTGTTTCCCAGAACCGCAACTTTATCGGGGATAGTCACGCTTTCCAAAGAAGAACACCCGCTGAACGCGGAATCGCCGATCGACTCCACATTCTTCCCGATCATGAGCGTTTGCAAATTGGAACATCCTAAAAAGGCGTTCTCTCCAATCGTTGTCACATTACCGCCGATCGTCACGCTCTCCAGGGCCTGATAATATGAAAGCGCGTTTTCGTCGATCTCGGTAACTAAGTACTTTCTCTCGTTGTTCGCGACGACCGCAGGAATCTCCAGCGCAACAGGAGTCTCCGCGTAATCACAAACACAAACCGTTCCGGAAGAGCCGGACTCTGTAAGGACCCGGTAAATCAAAGTGTCGAAAGTAAATATTTCACCGACACTTGCCTGCGTACTGATTGAAAAACAAACCGCCAGTGATGGTATCAGCGATTTCAAAATTTTGGAGTATGATTTTCCTTGGAAATAAAATTTCAGATCTTTTATTTTGCCAGTCATAGTTTATTGAATGATATCAAAATGACGTATATTCTTGTCTCTGCGAACAGAAAACAACACGGCTATGCTGAAAATCTTTCCTCCGATTGTCAAGAAAAATAGAATAATAATCTCTCTCCGTAGTGGTTAAAGAGAAAACAGAAGAATAATCAGATGGTCAATAAGTCGGATGTCAAACGCGTTCGCGGCCTCCACATGTATGCGATGATCTTTGCAGAACGTACCCCATCGCGCAAGTAGTTCATCCGGAACATTTACGCCATGGTGCGAATGCGGATTTTCAAAACGGAACGAACGGAACACGACGATGTTGCCGAGCCGCGTCCGCCATGTGTAGTCCAACAGCCAGTCCATGCAACCGCTGTCGTCATGCGGCACGACCGTCATGTCGTAGCCGACCATGACCTCCGGCGTTTCGTCTTTCAAATCATACACTTCCG
>JAEENR010000197.1 GCA_016283885.1 Verrucomicrobiota bacterium | reverse complement strand
GAACTGAACGGCGGGAACTGGGTCCTGGTGAGACTTGGCCCCATCGTGATCGACCTGAACTGGTAAGCGACATCAACCGCTAAACCGACACCCCCCTTTCCAAGGAGGTAACGCCAGAGGAGAGCAACCCGTTTGCTCTCCTTTCTTTTTTTTCGGTGCACTTTATTTTTGAGGCAATGCAATCAGATGGTTTCCAAGCTGTCCGCGTTCAATAGAAAATCGATGACGTTTATTTTTTTGAAGCCGTTTTCCAGAATAATGAAGGGATCCTCATCCATGGTGATCACTATTTTTTTGTATCCATCAGCAATGTTTCTGAAAGAGTCCAGCTCCTGTTTCTTTTTATCTTCACCAGCCAGGGTATAAGCCGCCTGGATGTAGTAGGAATCCTTGATTCCGGAGGCGATGAAGTCGATCTCCTTTTCTTTGTTTTTCCCTATATCCACCCTGTAGCCGCGACGGATCAATTCCAGATAGATGACGTTTTCCAGGGAGTGGGTGATCTCCAGCTGTCTGTAGTTCAGCCGGACATTCCTCAGCCCTAGGTCGGAAATGTAGTATTTGTTTTGTGTTTTGAGGTATTCCCGGCCTCTGATATCGTACCGGTACACTTTGTAGAATAAGAACGCTTCACAAAGGTACTGCAAATAGCTGTCCACCGTATCAGGAGAAAGGGAGGAGTAACCGTTGGATCTCAAAGTGTCTGTGATCTTTTTGGCGCTGACCGTGGAGCCGATGTTAGAACAGAGGAAATCATAAACCGCGTAGAAGAGATTCGCATTCCGGATACGATGCCGGTCTATGATATCTTTGGTAGCGACTGTGGATTCCAGCATCTTCAGATAATCAATTTTGCTTCGGGTATCAAGTTCCGTGGCCGCGTAGGGGAAACCGCCGTACAGCAGATAGTCGTTGAAAGCTTTTCTGTGGTCATCGGCTGAGGCCGAAGCATATTCCGCGAAGGAGAGAGTATAGACTTTGATTTCAATGCTGCGGCCGCGCAGAGCCGTGCTGATATCGCCCGACAGGAGCCTGGAGTTGGAGCCGGTGATATAGACATCACAGCCCTTGTTCTTTAGGCTATTAACAAGATCCTCAAAACCAGTTACATATTGGATTTCATCTATCATCACGTAATACTTGCCGCTGCCAGATATCCTGTTGAGGATAAATTGGTAAAGAGCATCCGCGTCTCTCAGAGGGGAATTCTCTTTATTTTCCAGGTTGATCTTGAGGATGTGATCTTCCGGGATACCGAGGTCCAGCAAATAGCGCGTGTAAATGTCGAACAGCAGGACTGACTTTCCGCAGCGGCGGATGCCGGTGATCACTTTGATGAGATCTTTATCCTTATAGCGGATCAGTTTTTCAAGATAGACGGGTCTGGCGATCATGATTTCACCTCACGTCAAAGAGTCTATTCGAAAAACTTTTTATTTTCAAACTTTTTTCGAGTAGATCAAAGTGGTTTGAAAATATAATATTATTTATTGAAAATCAATAAATTGTATATTTTATTTAGAGGATATTATTTTTTTCTATTCGAAAAACTTTTCATTTTTGAACTTTTTTCGAGTAGAAACGGGAGCTGGTAAATACCTTAAAAAGGTACGCGGGATAATAAATAAAAACCCCTTCCGCAGGGAAGAGGCTTTTAGTGTTTTTATTTATTTAACAAATCAATCTAACAAACCTGTGTCAGATTAGAAAACGTAGCAAATGTTTCCGGTGATACCGAAAGCATTGGCGCGGCTGCCGTTATCCACCATGCGATGGTCGCCGGAGCAGTCATGATCCCAGCGGAATTCAGCACGGGTGATGACGTTTTCCCACAGCTTGTAGCTGACGGTGAATGTATCAGAGAGGAATTCGTCTTCCTTGCCCCAATCGGTGGCAACCACTGTCCATGTTCCAACTTTGCCGTTAGCGTATTCAATACGGTTGGCGAGAGTCAGTTTCTCGGTCACGTCAAAGGCCAGATAAGCCGCGTAGGCATCCGCCCAGCTGCCTTCCCAGGTATTGTCGGAACCATCATGACGATAGTCATAGGCAAATCCGAGACGCAGACCGGTAACAGGCAGAGGCAGAGTGATGCCCGCGTAGTAGTTGACTCTGTTGGGAGAGTCAGTGCCGCGAGAGAAGGTATCCACACCGCTGATGACACCGCCGTAGATCTCTGTTCCTTCCATGAAACCAGTGGATTCAGGGAAGACCAGGTTCAAGGCACCCATATAGGTCAGACGAGAGGAATCAGAAGCACGATCGTTGGTGAATCTGGCATCATAAGTATTGGCGACACCAGCATAAGCACCCAGGATCCAATCATTCAGATCGAAGTGATAGCTGAGCAGACCACCCACATGCTGCATCGGTTCGAGGGCATAACCATAAGAATGGCTGAAGTTCGGATTCAGGTAAGCATCGTCGCTTTCATAACCCACGATGGTCTGGAACAGACCGAAACGGAAATCAAGACCGTTGCCGATCGGAGCGCGCAGATCCACATAAGCGTTCTGGAGAGCTACATTACCATTAGCGTTAGCAGCATAGTAGAGACCAGCAATGTCACCAAAAACAACGTCCGCCTGATAACCGGCGGCCCAAACAGAAGCATCCTCCTCTAATGCTTTGCCAACACCGATCTTAACGGCATTCAGATTGAAACCGTTTTGGGTGCCAGCGTCACTGTTCCAGGAACGGCCAGAGCTGGTTTTCAGATCACCAAACTGCCAGTTCATGGAAGTATCAACATAACCGCTGATAGTTGTGCCGGAAACAGCTGTGAGAGCTTGATTTTCGGCTTCTTCTGCTGTCGCGACAGCAGCCATACTAACGATCCCGGCAACTGCCAGGGCCAATGTCCATTTATTCATAACAAACATTTAATAGTTAAGTTTATAAAGTTGAGCTGGGCAGGTGTTTTTCACAACGCGCTACCAGCTCCGCTAAATAGCGTCTTTATTTTAGTACACTGTGAAAAGAATGCAAGATTTTTTTTAACAATTTAACATTTTGAAAATCAATATGTTATAAAAAGACACAAATTTTTTTTAAAATGTAACTGTTTGAAAATGAGGAAAAAAACAATTTTTGAGATTTACCGTGTGACTACCAGGTCTCTCTCAGGACGGTATCTCCCACTTGCGGTTCACCTTCAACGATGATGGCCACGGTAGAGCCGTTCATGACGGGACCGGTGACCTTGACCATGCCGATACGCTCCCCGTTGCGATAGACGGTCAGACGGGTCTCCAGCGGCGGCATTGGCTCGTAAGAATAATCCAGGACAATGAACCGCAGGTTGTCATTGACCAGGCGGATCTTGGTTTCAAAGGAGGTCATCAGCCGCACAGAGCCGTTCAAATCGTTGATGGCGGTCAGTTCCTCTTCGCTGAACAGGGGGAGGTTCTCCTGGGTATTAGTGACGGCCATGTCGGGAATGGCGGGCAGATTACGCTTTTTGTTCACCCGTGAGGTGAATTCATAGAGCTCCTGCATCCGTGTTTTCGTAGAGGCTTTGGTGATAGGCAGATTTGTGCGAACGACAAAGGAGATGTTTTTATTATCCGTGCCGGTCAGTCCCGATATTTTTTCGGGTTCATCCGTCTTTTTGTGTTTCTGCTTTTTGCGGTCGGCCTGGGGTTCTTCCTGTTCCTTTTCTTTTTGAGCGGTGTTCTCGGTCAGGGCGTTTTCATTCAGGAGGGGAACACCGTCATCACCCCAAATAATAAGTGGTTCAGAGGTTTGAGCGTTGTCCGGGAGAGGGATAGCTTCTTCGCCGCCGGGTTCATCGGTTTCCGACGGAGCCTGAGCGGTCTTGATCGGAGAAGGAGGGGGATCTTTGGGGACAGAGCCGCATCCGCTCTGAGACAGATCGAGTGCCAGAGCGATGATCAAGGGCAGAGCCCACACGGTTATCCGGGTGTGTTTCATCACCGAACTGCCTTTCATTTTTACCGGGAACGGGTTAAAAATCAAGCCGGAAGCGTTTTGAATGCGCTTGACTTGGCGCGCAGTCATGGGGTAGAGTGTGAAGCGTTGTGAGTAAACTTCTTGCAGTTCTAGTTTGTTTCGCGTCGCTGGTTTTCCAGGCGTCGGCGGAAGTCCGTCTTTCTGATGCGGTGGCGGTCATTGTTCATACTAATGTGATCACGGCTCGTGATATCGATGAACGGGTGCTGCCTTCTGTGGAAATGCTGTACACGCAGTATGCCAATAATCCGGAGGAGCTGAACAAGCGCGCCATGGATCTGCGCCGTGAGGCGATCGATTCACTGGTAGAGCAGGAGCTTATCTTGCAGGATTTTAAAGAATCCAAGCTGATGCTGCCGGATGATTATGTGGAGCACGAAGTCAAGCGCCGCATCCGTGAGCGTTACGGGGATCGTATGACAATGATCAGGACGCTGAAAGCGCAGTCTTTGACTTATGACGATTTTTATAATCACATCCGCAATGAGGTGATACTGCAGGCGATGAGGGGCAAATATGTCAATTCTGTTACGATCGTCTCGCCCCAGATGATCGTCAATTATTACAATGAGCATCAGGATTCTTTCAAAGTGGAAGATCAGGCCCGTATCCGCACCATCATGCTGCTGAAGAACAAAGAGCATCCCGAGACAACACGCGAGTTGGCTCAGGAGATCCTGAAGCAGATCCAGGCTGGAGCCGCTTTTGATGAAATGGTGACGCTCTATTCAGAGGATCAGGCTCTCAAAGGCCGCAAGGATGCCCATTTGGAATGGCGCGACCGTATGGATATGCAGAAGGAGCTGGCGGATAAAACTTTTTCGATGAAACCCGGTGAAGTCAGCGATCTGGTGGAGACGGATGCCGCCGTCTGGATCATCAAGCTGGAGGATCTGCGTCCGGCTCATATCCGCAACATCGAGGAAGTTCGCGGCGCGATCGAATCCGAGATCAAAAGCCAGATGCAGGCCAAGCTGAAAAAGGAATGGATCGATCGCCTGAAAAAGAAGTACTTAGTTCGTTATTACTAAAAACGGCGGTCATTTAGAATGAATATGAAAGAGAGGAGCACGTTCCGGTCAGGAGGTTCTCCTCTCTTTGTTTTAGGGCAGGAGCGGTCGCCGGTCGCGCATCTTTATATCCATGTGCCGTTTTGTGTGAGAAAGTGCGTGTACTGCGCGTTTGCCAGCCGGCCGATCACGCCCGAAGCCGAGAATATCTATCTGGATGCTTTGGAAAAGGAGCTCCGCGCGGTCAGATCCCGACTGCTGCCCCGCACGGTCTTTATCGGCGGCGGGACTCCTTCCTGTCTCAGCATAGCCGGACTGGAACGGTTGATGGGACTGGTGCAGGGACTGGATCTTTCACGGCTGGAGGAGTTTTCCGTGGAAATGAATCCCGCAACGGTGGATCAGAGCAAAGCCCGTATCTTTAAGACAGGCGGTGTCAACCGGGTCTCACTGGGAGCACAGTCGTTCAATAATGACATCCTCAAGCAGTTAGGTCGGATCCATACCGCGGCGCAGGTGACGGAGACTTATGATCTGCTGCGGTCGGAAGGATTTGAGCATATCAGTCTGGACATCATTTTTGCCGTGCCGGGACAAACTCTGGACGATTTGAATACAACACTGGAGGCGCTGATCGCCTTGCGGAGCGAGCATCTTTCCTGCTACGAAATGACTTACGAAGAGGGAACACCCCTGACCGCATGGGCGCGCCGAACCGGATTCCGGCCGGATGAAGCGCTCAGCTGCCGGATGTATGATACGCTTTTGGAGCGGTTGGAGCAGGAAGGACTGGTCCGGTATGAGATATCCAATTTTGCCCGGCCGGGACGCGAGTGCATGCACAATATAGCTTACTGGCGGGGAGCCGATTATTATGGAGCGGGACCTGCGGCGTGCAGTCTGCTGGATGGTGTGCGTTACAGTCATCCCCGTGATTTAACAGATTATTCCCGTTCGATTTGCGCGACACAGCCAAATAAATCCGGTCTTTGCTGGGAGGGCTGGGAAGCGGATCAGATTTCCCCCTTGGCGCGAGCCGGTGAGATTGCTGGAGTAGGGCTGAGGATGAGTCGCGGCTGGAGGTTCGACGAGTTTTATCAGGCGACCGGTTTCCGTCTGGAAGAGCAGTGGCCGGAGGAAATGGAAAAGATTTACCTCCGGGGAGACGGTGAGTTTTTTGAAGGAGGCTTCCGTCTGAACCGCAAGGGACTGCGTTTTGCCGATCTGGCTGCGGAGGAGTTTATCAAGCTGGAGGAAAGGGACTAATGACAGGATACATTACCAATCAAAGTTCTCGGCATCGACACCTCAAACCGTCCGACAAGTCACCGTCCGGACAGCAGCCGATCTCAGAAGGGAATGGAAGCAAGGCGGATTAGTGGAATTTATCCACGAAAACGATAGAAGGGGAAGAAGTTAATGATCTATTTTATTCCAAACAGGTTTATATTTATACATGAGACTAACCCCATCAGAGAGGCTGCGTCCACTGCCGGAATATGCCGAACTCCCATCACGGTTAAAACCATGAATCATATTGTAACGGATTTGTTTTTCATCCAATTCATTATTGATAAATTCCTTACGATCATCAGAAAGAGAGTTGTACCATTCATTATATTCATCAAGAGCAGCATAACACTCAGCATGTTCTTCTTCAAATTTTCTCATGTATTCATCAGCTCTTTTATCAATTTCATTCATCATGTCTTTGTGAGTTTGCTCCTCTTTTTCCCGCTGTTCGTGCCAAACTTTAGATCTGGCCTCATAAAGAGGATCACCACTGCCAAACGCACTATTGCCCAAATCTGCAAAAAACTGACTCGTCTTGGTCTGGCATCCACTGGCAAGACCGAGAACCGCGAACAATATACTCAGAAGTATAACTCTCATGCGTTATGTTTGACGCTAAAACCGTCAGGCGTATTCAATTATGGCCAGAGATAATGCTTTTAACCATGGGGCGCTGGTATTTACAGCGGAGCCGGACTGGCACAAAGGAATTGACACAACATTCTGCTGTCAGACAACGATTTCAGAGTCATTGACCGGCATTGAAGAGCGTATCGCAAACCTTCAGCGCCCATTGATCAAGATGTCGTTCACCGCAAGGAACATGGACTGGCACAATTCAGCATTCCTGCGGACAGAAGTCGAAGATCGTGGAGAACACGGCGTCGCGGACCCGGTCTGGATGGATGCCTGCATGGTGTTTTCCGGTGTCGAAGCCAACGCGACAAAGATCCCCTGTGAGGCCAGAAATCGGCTTCTCCCCTGGTTCTGGTGGGCAATCC
>JAEENR010000021.1 GCA_016283885.1 Verrucomicrobiota bacterium | reverse complement strand
TCCCCGGCGGTAAACAGGATCCGGGCGAGACGCTGCCGGAATGTCTGGCACGGGAGCTGCGGGAAGAGCTGGGGATCGAGGTGGAAGTCCACGAGCTGCTGGAGGAGTGTGTCCATTCCTATCCCGAAAAGACGGTGAAGCTGCATTTTTTCCGATGCAGTCTGAAACAGGGAGAACCGCGGGCGATCGAATGTTCCAATTTTGCCTGGGTCACGGCAGAGGATCTGGATCGGTACGCGTTCCCGCCGCCGGATCACTCCCTGCTGGAGGCGCTGAAGCACGGCGCGCTGGCGGCACTGTTCAAACAATGTTGATTTTTGATTATTGATATGATCCTTTCTTCTTTAGACGACAGCAAACGGGTGGAGACGTTCCATCCGGCTTTTACAAAATTATTCGATCATGTCCGCGCCCACTGGCAGGAACTGTTGAGCGCGGAGGACGGACGCGTCGAGCTGGACGGCGACCGGCTTTTCATTAACAAGATGACAGCCGACGGCGAACCGGCGGAGCGGCGACCGCTGGAGCTTCATCGTGAGTATATAGACGTGCATATCCTGCTGGAAGGCCGGGAACGCATCGGTTGGAAAGCGCTGAAATCGCTCATGCGCCAAACACAGGATTTTGCGCCGGGCGGCGATATCGCTTTCTACGCGGACACGCCGACAGCGTTCGTGGATCTGCTGCCGGGTCAGTTCGCCGTGATCTATCCGGAGGATCCTCACGCGCCGCTGATCGGCAGCGGAAAGATCAAGAAACTGATCGCCAAAATCAAACTGTGATGGAAGTTAAAACTTTTCGCATCGTTTTTGTCGGAGCCGGGAATCTGGCCTCGAATCTGGCACCGGCCCTGTGTGAAAAAGGATATACCGTCGAACAGATCTACAGCCGGACGGAAAATTCCGCGCGCACCCTGGCGGATCGGGTCCAAGCCGTCTGGACGACTGAACTGGAAAAACTGATCCCGGACGCGGATCTGTATATCGTCTCACTCAAGGACACGGCTCTGGTGGAATTGCTGCCGAAGATCGTGAAGGGACGGGAGAGCCGCTTTTTTGTCCATACAGCCGGGAGCATCCCGAACGACCTTTGGAAGACCGTGCCGGGACTGGAACATTACGGGGTGCTGTATCCCATGCAGACCTTCAGCAAGGCACGGCGTGTCGCTTTTGAGAATATCCCTGTTTTTATCGAAGCCGGTACGCCGGAAGATGGGGAAGTATTGACGCGCCTGGCAAAAACGCTTTCACGGAATGTTCAGACGGTGAACAGTACCCAGCGGCAGGCACTTCATCTGGCGGCGGTGTTTGCCTGTAATTTCGCGAATCACTGTTATACACTTTCCGAAAAAATACTGGCCGAAAACGGGCTTTCCTTTGAGATCATGCAGCCGCTGATCGAAGAGACAACGGCCAAGCTCCGCCAGCTTTCACCGCGCGCGGCGCAGACGGGTCCGGCTGTGCGTTATGACACCAATGTGATGGATAAACATATCGCGGCCTTGAGCGGGCATCCCGAATGGCAGACGCTTTACCGCCTGATGAGCCGCAGTATTCATCGGGAAGCGGAAGAGGGAAAACGAATCATTCCAGGATAGTCCCGGCGGGCAGAGTGTGTCCGGCCAGAAAGGAGCGGACATCCATCCGCTTTTTGCCTTCACGCTGAAGACAGAGGATGCGCAGAACGCCATTGCCGCAGGCAACTTCCAGACGGTCTGTTTCCGAGGTCAGTATGGTGCCGGGACGTGTAGATGTCGCTTTCTCTAAAAACTCAGCCTGCCATATCTTGAGCATGATCTTGCGTTCCTGTTCCGGGATGAAGCAGAACGCGCCCGGCCAGGGAGTCAGCGCGCGGATACGGCAGCACAGCTCGCGCGCGGACAGATTCCAGTTCAGATGGCCGTCCTCTTTGGTGATCTTGCGCGCGTAGAGTATGCCTTCTTCCGGCTGAGGTCGGGGAGTGATCTTTCCGGCAAAATAATCGGGCAGGGTCTCGACCAGAAGCTCTCCGCCCAGCTCTGCCAGACGGTCGTGCAGGGTTTCCGCGTTGTCTTCGCAGGTGATGGATGTGCAGCGTGTAGCCAGGATGTCGCCCGTATCCAGTCCGGCGTTCATCTTCATCAAAGTGACCCCCGTTTCGCAGCAGTTGTCCCAGATGGCCCACTGGATGGGCGCGGCACCGCGGTATTTGGGCAGCAGTGAAGTGTGGACATTGATGCAGCCGAACCGGGGAATATCCAGCAGCGACTGGGGAAGGATCTGTCCATAAGCGGCCACAACGATCAGATCGGGATTTTTGGAGCGTATCCATTCCAGTGATTCGGGATCTTTGGCCTTCAGGGGCTGAAAACATTCCAGACCCAGTTCCAGCGCGGCGGCCTTGACCGGTGTGGGCTGTAAATGGAGGTTTCGTCCTTTGGGTTTATCGGGCTGGGAAATGACACCTGTCACTTTCCACAAAGATTGCCCATTGGAAACAGAACCGCTGACGAGCTTCCGCAAACAAGCCGCCGCCAGATCCGGCGTGCCCATGAATAAAATTGAAAATGCCATACGCGAGAATTAGTGATTTGCTTCCGATTTCAGCCAGCCGCGGCGGTTCAGCAGGATCATGATGGAAGGCAGAATGGTCAGCGCGGCGATCATGCACATGAGCGTGCCGATACCCATCACGAAGCCCAGACTTTGGATGCCCTGATGTTTGCCCAGCATCAGACTGCCGAAACCGGCGATCGTAGTCAGCGCGGATATGATGACCGCCAAGCCGGTACTGTTAGCCAGAACGATGGGCCGCCCTTCTTCCAGATAGCGGTTCAATATCTGGATACCGCCCGAAACGCCCACGCCGATCGTCATGGGCAGTGCCATGATATTGGCCGGGTTGAAAGGCACACCGCAAAGCACCATGCAGCCGGCCAGCCAGAGCATTCCCACACCCACCGGCACCATCGCCAGCAGAACATAAGTGACCCGGCGGAAGCGCAGATACAGCAGGATGAGGATAGCACCCAGCGAGTACCAGGCTGCCTCGATATAGCTGTTCTTCAGCAGAGAGGTGTATTCGTAGAGCTGGACAGGTGACCCCGTCACATCGCCATAAACGGAACGCAGTTCGCTGACGAATTCTTTCTGATTTTCACGATCCCAGACATCTTTCTTAGGGAAGATTTCCAATGCGTAGATGCCGTTCTTGCTGACAAAGCGGTTCACGAGTGCCTTAGGCAGATCCTCCGGGCGCAGAGGGCCGCTGTTGTCCTGATTCTTGAGAGAATTGAAAGTGCTGGCGATATCGTTGAAGAAGGAATACTGATACAGTGCCAGTTTGCGCGCGATTTCCTCGGGATCCCCGCGCAGGATGCAGAGCCGTGTTTCCACGATCGTATGATTCAGCTCCTGCAGGATGGAGAGCAGTTTGGTTTCTGATGGATCATCTTTGACGGAGCTGATGGCAAAATTGACATATCCCTGCAAACGCAGAAGTTGCTGATCCAGCTTGTCCACTTCCACCTTTTTTAATTCCGGAGTGGGGATATTGAACGGCTCCACGATTTTCTTGATGCGGCCGATGCGTTCCAAAATATCACCGACATCATCATCCATGAACTTTGCCATGGACTGGACGTTGTTGACACTGGGCAGTTTTTCTATCCTCTTCTGGAGTTGTTTGGCTTGTTCCAGATCTTCTGCCATCACGATCGCGAACAGGACCGAGTTTGTCGCGGAATTGATCAGCCGTTGTTCCAGTTTCACGGCGGGCAGGTCGCGGGACTGCATATTGAGCAGATTGTAATCAAAATGGATCCTGGGCAGTGCGAAACAGATACAAGTGATTGTTACAAGCGAGGTGACGATGAAGAGCGGCCAGGGGATCTTCAGCCAGAGTTCTTCGGTCTTCTCGCGGAGCCACGAAGATTTTTGCAGCGCAGAGGAATTTTTTTGAGGCAGCCACTGGGCCCCCTTCAGCAGCAGAACGGGCAGGATCGTCATCATGGGCAGCAGACAGATGATCAGACCTCCGCCGCTGATGATGCCCATTTCCTTGACACCCTGGAAACTGCCCAGCGCCATGGCCAGGAATGCGCCTGCTGTAGCGATGCCGCCGGTAAAGACACCCATTCCTGTATTGACCAGCGAAATATGGATAGCCTCATCGGGGGATATGCCTTTGCCCAGCTCTTCCTCGAAACGGCTGACCAGATGGACTCCGAAGTCGATGCCCAGACCGATCAGCATGGGCAGAAAAGTGATCGTCAGCAGATTCAGCTGACCCACGGCAAAGGTCGTCCAGCCCATTGTGAAGACCAGCCCCAGCATCAGACAGAAAACCGCCGCCACCGGACGGTGGAACTGACGGTACCCGTAGCAGAACAGCAGAAAACAGAGGATCAGCGAAACAATGCTGGAAAACGTGGTGTCGTATTGGCTCTGCTGCATCTCGTCATATTCCAGCACCGGTTCCCCGGTGATATCCACATTCACACCGGGTATCTGCATTTTCACATCCTCCACCAGTTCGCGCAGACGCTTGACGGCTGCCGGGTAAAGCGATTCCTTTGCGGCATGGACATTGACGACATACATCCTGCCGTGATCGAAAGTGATATATTGTTCATTCTCGGCCTGCTCGCCGCTGCCAAAAAGAGCGGCCAGTCCCGGAGACATGGGTACACCGGGCTTGCTGATGGCATTGTAGGCACCGTTCAGGATCCGTTCCAGTGCCGGCAGGGTGTTGACCATATTGCGGTTGTCCTCATTATCCTCATTTTGAGCCCGCATGAACCGGTCATTGACATACTGATACAGCTGCACCAGATTAGTGGACGGCATGAATTCCTGGATGAATGGCGCGTAGTTTTTCAGCTCCTCCTCCAGTCCGACCAGGATGCTTTTATCGGCGAAGAGCAGGGCTTTATTGCCCATCATTTTCAGGTCGCCTTTGTAGAAAACATCGGTAAAAAGATTGGTTTCCTGTTCCAGCCGGGAACCCAGCACCTCCACGAACATCCGGTTCCGCTCATAGTCATCGCTTTCCACAACGGCAACGATGTCGTCCTGGCCGGGAAATTCTTTTTTGTACTTGAGGAATATCTGATGATACTTTTTATCATCACCCACCAGCGCGTTGCGGTCCATGGTGAATACAAGGCACTTTGCCGTGTACCATCCGCATAATACCGCCAGTATCAGCTGAAAGATGATGATGCGCTTGGGATAGCGTATCGTCCAGCTGGCAGTTGCTGCTAGCAGTTTACTGATCCATTTTAGCATGGTCTAAGTTTCTTCGCTGACTTTCCAATCCTGTATGCGAAGTCTTACAATATCCTGATTGTTGAAGCAATCTATAGTGGGTTCAAAGACGATATCCAGTAAACAGTTGCCGGGCAGTTCGTCTTCACAATTCCAAATAACTCCTTCGATGGTCGGCTCATCTTCCTGGCGCAAGAACAATTTCAAGTGGCGCTGCATCTGCCCGAACCGGCGTGCCGGCCGTACCTGACGCACTCCTTTGGCACCGAATAACAGCGGACTGTTCCCCATACCGAACGGAGCCAGCCGGAACAGTTCATTGACGATCTCCGGCCGCATATCTTTGAGGTGGACTACGGCATCCAGCAGCAGTGTGCGCCGAAGCTCTTTATTTTCCAGACTTCTCCGTGCCACTTCATTGATCTTTTTCCGAAACGCCTCCAGTTTGTTCAGTTCCACTTCGACACCGGCCGCCATCGAGTGACCGCCGTGGCTCAGGAGCAGGTCTTCACATTCCCTCAGCGCGCTGGCCATATCGAATCCTTCGATGCTGCGGCACGATCCGCGCCAGTTCTGACCGTTCCCGCCCAGGATGATCACCGGGCGATGGAATTGCTTGGTGACTTGCGCCGCCGCGATCCCGATCACTCCCAGGTGCCATTCAAAGTTTCCCTCAACGATGACATAGTCCTCATTGGGATCAAAATTTCTCCGGACCCGTTCGATCACTTCTTCAGCGATCCGGTTTTGCAGACCTTTGCGCGCCTGGTTCACCTGATCCAGCTGCAGAGCCAGCTGCAGCGCGGTGGCCCGGTCTTTGGTCGTCAGCAGTTTCAGTGCCACTTGAGCGTCTTCCAGCCGTCCGGCCGCGTTCAAGCGGGGAGCCAGGTAGAAGGAGACATCATACACCGTCACACTCTTGCGCTGACTGACCCTCACCAGCTCCTGCAGACCGGGACGCTGTGTCTGGCTGATGCACTTGAGCCCGTTGCTGACGAAAATGCGGTTTTCACCCTGCAGTTTGACCAGATCGGCTATGGTTCCCATAGCCACCAGATCCAGCACACTCTTCAAATCGAAGGAGCTTCCCCAGGGTGCGTTCAATTCCCGGCCCTGTTTCAGCAGAGCATGAGCCAGCTTAAAAGCCAGACCCGCGGAACAGAGATTCTGCAGATCATAGATCAGCTGTTCCCGTTTTTGATCTGCTAATTCAGAAAGGGAAATATTCCGGGGATTGACCAGAGCGATCGGCGACGGTTTTTCGGTTTCGTCTATCTGATGATGATCCAGAACGATCACATCTACACCCTGATTCTGGAGACGCTGGATGGATTTTGCCGAAGTGGAGCCGCAATCTACCGCCAGCAGGATCCGCGTTCCCGGATACTGTGCCATGCAGTGATCCACACCTTCATCGGAAAGCCCGTAGCCGTCTTCCATCCGCAAAGGCAAAAAACTGCCCAAACAATTCCAACCCAGATTGTTAAAAAATTCAACCAGCAGAGCTGTGGCGGTGATGCCGTCCACATCATAATCCCCAAAAATAGTGATAGGTTCTTGATGTTGACGTGCTTGGATAAGGCGTTCCACCGCGCGGTCCATCTGTGGGATGTCGAAAGGGTTGCTGAGATTGCGCAGAAAAGGTTCCAGGAAAGACTTGGCCGTTTCTAAGGTGTGACAGCCCCGGTTATAAAGACACTGAGCCGCCAGCTGAGTGACCCCTAATTGAGCCGCCAGCTTTTCGACCGTTTCCGGTTCAAAATCCTGAACTTTCCACAAACAGCGCACTGTCGCGCCTTCATAATAGCAAAAATCTTTATAATTAGCAATTAGCAATCGAAGTGAATTGAATTGATAAAAAAAAGGTCATTTGTTAGCCTTTCCGGCATGGATATTAAGATTCCAGAGCATCTTGTCCAATATTGTCAGAATATAGTCAAACCAGTGAGCGGTAATCCTTTTCAAATTGAAAAAGGGAATAAGGGTGCCGCTTTATCCCCGGAGCAGATCCGCCGGATGCAGGAGGAGATCCGCCGTCTGAAGGAAGAACGCCGTGCGATCCTGCTTGTTCATAATTATCAGGCACCGGAGATCCAGGATGTCGCGGATTATATTGGGGATTCTCTGGGACTTTCTCGCGAAGCCGCCAAAACCGATGCCGAAGTCATCTGCTTCTGCGGGGTCAATTTTATGGGTGAGACCGCCAAGATCCTGAATCCGGAACGTATTGTAGTGCTGCCGGATACGAGTGCCGGGTGCAGTCTGGAGGAGTGCGCTCCCGCCGCGGAACTGCTCAAATTCAAAACCGCGCATCCGGAACTCTATGTAGTCAGTTACATCAACTGTTCTTCAAGTGTAAAAGCTTTGTCCGATGTTATTTGCACCAGCGGCAACGCGGTCAGGATCGTTTCAAATTGTCCCAAGGATCGTCCGATCCTGTTCACTCCGGATCAAAATCTGGGTTCCTGGGTGGCAAAACAAACCGGAAGAGAGATGATCCTCTGGCCGGGCTGCTGTTATGCTCATGCCTTGTTCACCGCGGATGCTGTTGTCCAAGCCAAAAAAGAACATCCCTGGGCCAAAGTGGTGACTCATCCGGAATGTCTCCAGGAAGTGAAAGATGTCTCGGATGAAGTCTGTTCCACCGAAAAAATGATCTCCTATTGCCGGGAGAATTCCGCGCGTGAATTTATCATTGCGACAGAGGCAAATATGATCTACCGGCTTCAAAAAGAATGCCCGGATAAACTCTTTTTCCCTCTCAAGATCAATGGTTATCTGCCGGAATGCCGCCACATGAAGAAGATCACCTTGTCTAAATTGCTGGATACACTGCGGACGCTTCAGCCTCAAATCCATCTTTCCAAAGAAATTATGGATCAGGCCAGAGCTCCCATCGAACGGATGCTGGAATGGTCATAAAGTTTATAAAAAACAAACGGCTGTGTCAGAACAAAAGTTATATTTTTATAATCAACTTGTTAAATAAAAAAGAATACTCTGAAAGTAAATAAATTGTTGATAAAAACCTTTTCATAAAGAAAGTTTTTTGCTACACATACCTCGGCTTTGTTAGCAAGACGAAAAGTGCGAGGTTTTGCTGCAACAAAATAAAACACTAGTTATAATGAAAAAAACATTATTGATTGTCTTATTGGCTATTGCTCTCATTTCAGTGATAGGTGTGGGTATTTTAGCCTTTACACATAAAAGTACCTCTCAGTTATTGAGTGAAGCTACTGCTGCAATAAAAGCCGGTGAAAATCAAAAGGCTATGGATCTCTTGGGAAAAGTGGTCGCCAAGGATCGCAATAATGAGGATGCCTATAAGATGATGGCTGAACTTTCTGAAAAAGAGAGTGATTTTTATTCTTCGGCCTATTACTGGTTTCATGCCGCGACACTGGATCCCCTGGATAAAACGTTGCTTGTCAATGCATATAAAGCATCGATCCTGGGCGGGGTAAGCGCGTATGCTTACCAAAAATATAAAAGTCAGCCGGTGGGTGAAGCTTTAAGCGATGATATCTTGTACCGTTTGGCGATATTGGGATTGCGCACAGCTGACAATGAGACTTTTACACAAATTAAAGAGATCATGCAGTTGAAGCAGTCTCCTTATGTCGATCTGCTTTCTTTGCAGGAAAAGGTGTTTTCCAATCAGGAGAATGTATCGGGTGAGTTTGTAAAACTGGCGGAACAAGTTCAGTCTCCCGGTGTCAAAGACTGTCTCAATGTTATCCTGGCCTCCATGGAGATGGGGAAAGGGAACATTGCCAAAGCAAAAGAAATACTGGACACGGTAAGCGGAGCAGATCCCTTTGCCAGTGTAGATGCTACTATGCTCAAGGGACAATGTGCTTTCTCCGAAGGGAATATCACAGAAGCACGCAAATACTTTGAAGAGGTGTATCAAAAACAAAAATCCAATATCCCTCTGCTCCTTTCCTGCTTGGAATTAGCTTATACGGATGGAGATAAGGAAGATATTGAGAAACTGAAAGGCAATCTGAATATCTCCACTAAGGCAGGTATGACTCTGGACTACTACATGCGCGCCCTGATCGCCAGTTTGGAAGATAAAGATAAAGATGCTTTGCAATATATCAAACTGTCCGGAGCCTTCCAGGATCGTGCGGTCGGCCGTATTTTGGAATTCAAGCTCGCCTGCAACGAAAACGATATGGATGGGGTGGATGAATCGGCCAAACGTCTTGTCGAAAGAACTTTGCCTCCAAAACTGAAAGATGCCCTGGTACAGCATCTGCTGATGATGATCAAAAAAGCTGAAGATGCTAATGATCACGCTCATGCCGCTTCCTTTGCCCGGACTCTTTACCAGATGGACCCTGAACAACCGGTCGGTTTGGGATATGAAATGATCAATTCCGCCACTTCCGGTGATTATGCCGCAGCTCTGTCTTATTCCAGTAAACTTCTGACGATCAACCCGCAAAGTATGCCTGCTTTTGAAACGAAAGCAGTCGCGCTGTTAGGATTGAAAAGGTACAAAGAAGGCGCTACATTCGCTCGCAGCTTCATGGAACAGAATCCGACTAATAATCTGGTGATCCCCATGGTGTTCCTGGCTCGCTTCGATGCCGGACAAGGTGACATCAAAGCCGCTGCCAAAGACTATGAATCCGTAGCGGCGGTGGTTCCTCTGAATATCGCGGAAGAGGCGGGCGTATTCCTGATCAATAGCGGCCAGGACTGCGAGAATTTCTTCAAGATTTTGGAAGAAACCAATGATCCCGACAAGAAGATGCTGGCCATGGGTCTGCGTGCCCGTTTGGCTGTGAAACAGAACAAACCGGACGAAGCGGTGGATTATTTGAAAAAGGACATTGAGCTTCATCCCGAAAATGTAGGTCTGTACGCGGCGCTGGCTTCTCTTTATTATTCCATAGACAAAAAGGATCTGACCCGCAAAGTGCTGGAAGATGGTATCAAAGCGGTTCCGGATTCAGCAGATCTGAAGATCAGGCTGGCCGCGCTGCTGTTGGAAAGCGATAACAAAGATGATTTCCAGCAAGTTGTTGCTACTATGACACCTGTTTGCACTCTGGATCAAAAAAACGGTCTTTACTTTGCGATCCTTTCCTCGGCTCAAGCTAAACTGGGACTCACAGAAGAAGCTTTGAAAAGCGCCCTCAGGGGCGATGAACTGGGAAGTCCCGGCGGCAGTGTTGAACCGACCTATCAGCTGGGACTGCGCTACATGGAAAGAAGACGCTTTGATGACGCGTGCAAGGTCTTGACCCGTGCATTCCACGCGGCTCCAAAAGATGAACGTGTTGTCGAAGCTTTGACGGAGTCTTTTGAGGAATCCCTCAAAACAGCATCATCACCACTGGTCAAGAAAGAGATTGCTGAGAACGCTCTCAGTCTTTTGCCGGACAATGAAACGGCCAAAAATGCGCTGAAAGAGGCCGAAGAAGCTCTTGACGCTGCTGCCGCTGCCGCCGCCGAGAAAAATAACTGAGCAAAATGGATAAGCTCAAAAGTTATTTAAAGAATGTAAAGTACACGCCATTTATCCCCGGACTGATCGTGGTGCTTTCAGCGATCGTCGGCATTCGGATGTGTTGGATCGCTGCCAATCTGGAGTCGGCTGCCGCCTTGTGGGTATGGGGTTTAGTTCTTTACCTTCCTTTCTACACTCATGACTTGTCAAAGGAGAAGTTTTGCACCCGTGATTCCATGGTGGCTGCCTGGATCCTGGTGCCGATCAGCATCCTGATACTTTATTTCTGGTATCCGCGAGGGGCGATCGTTTTACTTCTGCTGGCAGGTACGCTCTTTTTCGGCAACTTCCGAATGGGCGGCTATGTCCTGGGCTGTCTTTTGGTTTGGCTGATCTTTCTGCCGCATTTGGATTATATGCACCATTTCATCAGCCATCCCATGCGTATCATCGGTGCGAAGTTTTCGGTCGTTGCCTTGCAGCTGTGTGGGTTCGATGCCTCTGTGGCTGGTACCGAGGTCAGCATCAATGGCCGGACTATTGCCATCACTGCTGCCTGCAGCGGCATCCAGCAGCTGGAAGCGATGCTCCTGGTGGGGTGGATATTAGCCTACACCATGCAGAAGCAATGGATGGAAAGACTGCTGCATTTTGTCCTGTTGCTGCCCATCATCATCTTTTCAAACATCGTCAGGATCATCCTGACCCTTTTAGGCATTGTCTATATCGGGGATGTCATCCTTTCGGATTCTGTTCATTCCGGAATGGGATTCGGGATGGTTCTGCTCACCGTCATCCTTTTTATATGTGTGGGGAAGTTATTCCACGAAAAGGAAGAAAAGCCGGAAGGTCAGAAGCCCGAAAAGGAGAACTGATTTTCAGGTTCGGATGTTAGCCAGATGAATAAACTCTTCAAAAACGCTCTGTTCGCTCTCTCCTGTATCCCGTTTTTGACGGAGATGCCGTATGTGCTGAACGTTTGGAAGATAAGTCCTTTAGAGCGAGGCAGCTGGATCCTTTGGATAGCTGCCCTTGTTTCACTGATGGTTTGCGAGCTGTGCCGCAGAAAATCTCCGTGGAACACTTATTACGAAGAGCATTACAGTTCTTCTCTCGCGTCGTCCGCATGGTTCATAGTGCTGATGGTGTTATCTCTGGCCGCTTGTGTCTTTTTCAGGGTAGGTCCGCATAAAGTCCATGCTTTCTATATGTTGTCCTCGATATCCCTGATTATTTCAGCCGTTGGCTGGAGGTTCGGGGTGTCGGTTTTCATGTTTCAGCTGCCGACCTGTTTTTTTGTTTTGCTGGGCGCGCCGACCATTGCTTACTGGATCTACAGTTATTTGGGCTATAACATCACCAGCCGGAATGACTACCTGATCACCAAGCTGATCCTGGGCAGTGGCGTGATGTTTGTCTGGTGTGCCGGAGCAATGCTGAGCCACCGAATAAAAACACCACGGCCGCAGATGGATATTCCCAAGCCGCTCCATCTTCTTTTTGCTCTTATCGTGGCCGGTCTTTTTTTCTGGGCATTGGCTTCCGAGAAAATGAGCGCTGACGGCCAGCCGGTGGAGCTGGATTTCTCCCGTCTCCAATCTGCGAACTGGGTCGGTCGAGAAGATACTGTTACGGAAAGAGATATCAATTTCTTCACAGGCTGTACGGAGATCAACCGCCGCACTTACTTCAATGATGATTCTTATGTCAATGTTCTGGCGCTGAGGGTGAAGGACATCACCAACCTGCATCCGATGGATGTTTGTCTGCGGTCGTCCGGGGCAGAGATCATTTCCCTGAAGCCTGTTTATCTGGAGGTCAACGGTTTGAATATCGCTTTGAATGAGGCCCGGATCCGCAGAGATTCCTCGGAATACTATTCCTATGCTATTTATTCCAATGGAGTGATATCCACGGGTGATTTCGCCAAGTTCCGTCTCCTGCGCCGGGATAGCAGACTCTGGGTCCATTATCAAATGGTGACACCGGCTCAGCCGGATGAGGAAGCGGTACACGCCCGGATGGAATCCTTCCTGGGATCTTTTCTTAAACAAACACTGGACTGATCCGGAGGATGTTGAGTATCCGCAAAGAAGAAGAACTCCTTCGTGTGATTTATGAGGATGATGCCCTGCTGGTGGTGAATAAGCCGGCCGGGCTTGTTTGTCATCCTACCAAGACGGACTGCCTGAGCAGTTTGGTGGCGCGGCTGAGGATCTACCAGGGCTATTGTCCTCTGCGGATGGGGCCGGGTGATTGCATTTACTGCCCGGACGGGACTTGCCCCTGGGATGTGGAGGAGACCGACACCGTTCCGCCGGTGAACCTGATCAACCGGCTGGACCGCGAGACCAGCGGGGTCGTCCTGACCACTAAGAATTATGAAGCCGCCCGTGTGATGGGGAAACTCATGCGGGATGGAAAGATCAAGAAGACCTATCAGGCGATCGTCAAGGGTGTGCCCGAACCTGCCGCGGGATTGATAGACCAGCCTCTGGGAGATGATGAACAGAGTCCTGTGATCGTCAAAGACTGTGTTCGCCCGGACGGGACACCTGCCCGGACCGCTTACCGGTTGATACGGTCTTTTGAGCGGGACGGCGTGACTTACAGCCTACTGGACGTTTTTCCGGATACCGGGCGCAAGCACCAGATCCGGATACATTTGGCCTGGATCGGATGCCCGGTCGTGGGGGATAAGCTCTATGGTGAGGATGAGCGCTGCTATCTGGATCTGGTGGAGGGTCGTCTGACAGAGGAACAGCGCCGACGGCTGATCCTGCCCTGGCACGCGCTCCATGCCCGCAGTTTGACTTATACCACCTGGGACGGGCAGACCCGCAGTTTTGAATGTGAACCGGAACCCTGGTTTCGCGAATTCGCGGGGATGTGACGGGTTTGTATATCATAACATCCCTTTAATATGAGTATTAGGAGAATATGATCACCGGGAGCATTGTGCTTTCTGAGACTTTTTGAAACGCAAAAAACGCTCTCCGTGCGCTCTTTTGTTGACTTATCGTCATGGTAAGGGATAATGTCCCTCGGTTTGTCGTAGATATGATAGGCTATTTGTTTAAGAAAATATTCGGGACCAAGAATGACCGCGAAGTGAAGAAGCTCCGCGGTTTGGTCGCTCAAATCAATACCATTGAGGAGTCTTTACAGTCTCTCTCGGATGATGCGTTGCGGGAAAAGACCGCCCAATGGAAAGCTGAGATCTCGGCAATCGAAGATTATGATGAGCGTGCTGCCGCATTGGAAAAGATTCTGCCGGAAGCGTTTGCTGTCGTCAAAAATGCCTGCCGCCGTCTGGTGGGCAAGAAGATCATCGTCCGCGAGCAGGAACTGACCTGGGACATGATCCCCTTTGATGTGCAGCTGATCGGCGGTATCGCCCTGCACCGCGGCATGATCTCGGAAATGGCCACCGGTGAAGGCAAGACCCTGGTCGCCACACTCCCTCTTTACCTGAACGCCCTCAGCGGACGCGGTTCCCATCTGGTCACGGTCAATGATTACCTGGCTCTGCGTGACAGCGAATGGATGGGCACCATCTTCAAGTTCCTCGGTCTGACCGTGGGATGTATCCTGCACGATCAGCCGCCGCAGGAGCGCCGCGCCCAGTATGCCTGTGATATCACCTACGGCACCAATGCGGAATTCGGCTTTGACTATCTGCGCGACAACGGCATGGCGGTGACCGCCTCCGAGCAGGTCCAGCGCGGCTATAACTTCGCCATCGTGGACGAAGTGGACTCCATCCTGATTGATGAAGCCCGTGTGCCTCTGATCATCAGCGGTCCTTCCGTAATTGCCTTTGATAATAAACTTTACGAACAGTTCAAACCCCGCATCGCCAACCTGGTCGAAGTCCAGCGCCGTCACTGCGCCGGCTATCTGGAACAAGTGAAGAAACTCCAGAAACGTCTGGAGGAGGAGAAACAGAAAGACTCTCATTCCGAGACAGTCGCGGAGCTGAGACAGGAGATCGGCCTGCTGCTGTACCGCACCAAGATCGGCGCGCCCAAGATGCCGGCCTTCCTCTCCATGATGGAGGATCCCGACAATATGCGCCTGGTCAATGATACCGAGCTGGAACTGCACTCGGATCAGACCAAGAAAGCCCTTTACGCTCAGAAGGAAGAGCTTTATTTTGCCGTGGACGAAAAGGGACACGATGCCGACCTGACCGAAAAAGGCCGCAATTATATGCAGCCCGATGATCCCGATGCCTTTGTGCTGCCGGATACCATCACCGCTTTCCATGACATTGATGTCAATCCGGAATATGACGCGGCCAAGAAGATGCAGCTGAAAGGCGCTATCCAGCAGGAGTTTGAAAACAAATCCGCTCAGATCCACGTCATTTCCCAGCTGCTCAAGGCTTACTGCCTCTTCGAGAAAGATGTCCAGTATGTTGTCCAGAACAATAAAGTCATTATCGTGGACGAACATACAGGCCGTTTGATGACAGGCCGCCGCTGGAGCGATGGTCTGCACCAGGCCGTGGAAGCCAAGGAAGGTGTCGAGATCGAGCGCGAGACCCAGACCCTGGCCACCATCACCATTCAGAACTACTTCCGTCTCTACAAGAAACTGGCCGGCATGACCGGTACCGCCGAAACGGAAGCCAATGAATTCTTTGATATTTACAAGCTGAAAGTCCTGGTCATCCCGACCAACCGGACCGTGGCCCGTAAAGATGCCAATGACTCCGTCTATAAAACTCAGCGTGAGAAGTACAACGCCGTAGTGAACGAGATCGTTGAGCTGCACCGCATCGGCCGTCCGATCCTGGTGGGTACACGCTCGGTCGAAAGCAGTGAATTCCTTTCCCATCTGCTCCGCAAAGTCAATATCCCTCACAGCGTCCTGAACGCCAAGCACCACCAGCAGGAAGCCGAGATCGTGGCCCGTGCCGGTCAGCGCGGCGCCGTTACCATCGCCACCAACATGGCAGGCCGCGGCACCGACATCAAACTGGGTGAAGGCGTTGCCGAGCTGGGTGGTCTCCATGTCATTGGCACGGAGCGCCATGAATCCCGCCGTATCGACCGCCAGCTGCGCGGCCGCTGCGCCCGTCAGGGTGATCCGGGTTCCTCTCACTTCTTCATTTCGCTGGAGGACGATGTCATGCGTCTGTTCGGCTCCGACCGCATCATCAAAGTCATGGAAAAGGTCGGCTTGGAAGAAGGTCAGGAATTGAACCATCCGCTGCTGAACCGCTCTATCCAGACAGCTCAGAAACGTGTGGAACAGCACCACTATCAGATCCGCAAACGCACTCTGGAATATGACGATGTGATGAACAAACAGCGCGAGATCGTTTACGGTTTCCGCAACGAGATCATCCATTCCGAGGACGTGCAGGATCGTCTGCTGGACGTGATGGAAGAAGTTCTCATCCAGAAGGTTCAGGAATGCTCTGATCCCGATCAGGATGCCGATCTCTGGAACATGAAAGCCCTGCTGGACTGGGTCAATCTGCATTTCCCGCTTTCCCAGACCCCGGAGAAGATCCTCGAAGTCGCCCGTCAGGGTACCGAAAAGCCTATCAAAGATTCTCTTTACGGGGAACTGAGCGCACAGCAGTTTGCCGTGGCGGAACATCTGGTGGATGCCATCCGCGATGCTTATATGCTCAAGGCCAGCTTTGAAAACCCGGCTGCTCTCCGCAGTGTGGAGCGCTACACCATCCTGAGCGCTATTGACCGTCTCTGGCAGGAACACCTCTACCACATGGACCACCTGCGCAACGCTATCTCCCTGCGCGCCTACGGTCAGCGGGATCCTCTGCTGGAATACAAAGCGGAAGCCTACAAGACCTTCGACAAACTGATGATGGACATCAAGACGCAGATCTGCCACAACATCTTCCGCAGCGCGTCCAGCCTGATGGCCTTCCAGCAGTTCCTGCAGAACCTCTCCAAATCGCGTGCCATCCAAACCTCAGGCGGTGAGGAGGCAACGATCGAAGGAGGCTCCGCTGCCGGTCAGCAGCAGCCCGCGGCCAAACCGCAGCCCGTCCGCAGACATCCCCGTGTGGGACGCAATGACCCCTGTCCCTGCGGCAGCGGCAAGAAATTCAAACACTGCTGCGGCATCCTCAAACACGGCCAGCAGCAGCAATAGGGAACGACCCTTTTTCGAGCCCGGTCTTCGTGATCGGGCTTTTTTTTGTTTTAAAAGTGTTGCCTGACCTGACGAAAGATTGTATAAAATCCGCGTCAGGT